>JBEBIC010000010.1:0-27071 GCA_040080595.1 Bacteroidia bacterium
GGCTTACATACTAAGTATGCAAGCCTATTGTGGGGTATTAGTAGTAATTATTAATTTAAAACGTAATTCGTAATTAACTATTATAAATTACTGTACTATTATTTTTTTGGTACTTACTACATTACCTAAGTTATCTTTTATGGTTAAGTAATACGTTCCTGCGCCTGTCCAAGTAGCCACATCAAGGGTGTAGTTTTGTTGGGCTATAGGCGTGGTATATACTGTTTGTGCCAAAGTGTTGGTAATGGTAATAGTGTAGCCACTCATAAGCGCATAGTTGCCTGTGTTTACTTGCAACATATTAGGCGTAGGGTTAGGCCATATTTTTATTACATTACTATTGTTGGGTGCTGGCACACCTGTTAGCATTGCAGTTACTATTAGCGTATCAGTAACCGATATGTAAGTAGTATCGTTTACTGGTATATACGTAGTGTCTATTACGGTAGTAACACACGTATCGCCTATGGCTATGTGTGCTTGCGTACTAGTATCGGCACATAAACCTATGTATTGTATTAATCTAAATTGTTGCAAATGATTTGCCAATGCCACGGCGCTTACTTGCAAAGCGTTTGTAGTAGCACCTGCATAGGTAGTGTTATTATTTACGTTTGCCCAACCTAAGTTTGCTGCGTTGGTTTGCCACTGGTAGCTAGGGCTTGCGGTAGTGCTTGTAGCACTAAAGTTAGCGTTAGCACCTGTGTTAAGTGTAGCGTTAGCGGGCTGTGTAGTAAACGGATTAATGGTAGTAATGCTTAATGTAGTGGTAACTGTGCTATCGCAACCGTTGGTGGCTGTTAATACATCAGTATATATTCCGCTTGTGCTGTATGTGTTAGCACCTACTGTTACGCTTTGCCCACCGCATAGGGTTAGTGCTTGTGCGCTGGCTATGGCTGTGGGTTGTGTAATAGTTACCATTTGTGTATCGGCACCGCAGGCATTAGTTACTATACAGGTATATGACCCTGCAGGTAGTGCGGTGGCTATACTATCGGTACCGCCACTTGGGCTCCATGCGTAGGTAAACGGTGCTGTACCACTTGCTACTACTTGCGCAGTACCTGTGCTTGCACCATTGCACACTACATTAGTTTGCGATGCTAAATTAACTGTAGGTGGTGTACAAAAATTAAGCACTGCTAAGCTAAATTCATTTGGGCTGGGGAATGCGCCTTTTACCTTTTGATAACTCATCGCTATTGTGTTTTGCGCTGTAATAGTAACTATATTATTAACCCCTCCAGCTGTACTAAGCGGATTAGTTGCTAAGCTAATAGTGCTACCATCGTACTTAGCTAATCTACCATTATTAGTGGCATCACTATAGGTAAAATATAAGTTACCACCATAAATTACAGGGGTATCAAATCCACTTCCAGCATCGGGGTTAGTAACCAAAGTTGTGCTTGTGCCATCGTACTTAGCTAAGCGGTATTTACTAGCTACATCAAGGTATTTATAATACAAATTACCTGCATAAATTATAGGGGTAATAAATCCACCTGGTCCTGCATCAGGATTAGTAACCAAAGTTATGCTTGTGCCGTCGTACTTAGCTAAGCGGTATTTACTAGCTACATCTCGATAGCTGAAATATAAATTACCCGCATAAACTATAGAGGAGCCACTAACTCCAGTTCCTGCATCAGGATTTAACGACAATGTTATGCTTGTGCCATCGTACTTAGCTAAACGGAGTTTACTAGCTACATCTTGATAGCTGAAATATAAATTAGCACCATAAACTATAGTATAACCCTGTACACCATTTCCTGCATCAGGATTAGTAAACAAAGTTATGCTTGTGCCATCGTACTTAGCTAAGCGGTATTTACTAGCAGCATCATAATAGTTGAAATAGAGATTACCTCCCCAAACTATTGTTGAACCAGAATAACCATAGCCAGCATCGGGGTTAGGCGCTAAGGTAATAGTAGTACCATCAAACTTAGCTAAGCGAGATTTACTAGAAGCATCTTGATAGCCAAAATATAAATTACCACCATGTATTACCATTCCTAGGCTACTAGCAACAGATCCTGCATCAGGACTAGTAATTAAAGTTATACTTGTGCCATCGTACTTGGCTAATTTAGTTACATAATTAACATCTAGGTAACAAAAATACAAATTACCACCATACACTATAGGACTTCCATAGTAGCCCGAACCAGCTTCGGGGTTGGTAAGCAGCGTTGTGGTAGTGCCATCGTACTTGGCTAAAACCTTATTATAAGCTGCATTGGTGTATTTATAATACAAATTACCATTGTATTCGGTCATTTCACCGCTTGTTAAAGCGCTTTGTTGTATATTAGCATCGGGGTTAGGTACTAATGTAATGCTTTGTGCTTGGCTATTACCTAGGTTAAGCACTAGTGCTACGGCAAGCACAAGTAGCGTTTTGGTGTGCACAAGGGCAGTGCGCCACGTGTGGGTGTTGTTGTGTACTGTTGGGTTCATGTTGTTGCGTTTTTAATTGGGTTTATAATTACTACAAACAACAACTATTTAAAATTGATTTCATATAGCGGTAAACCGTCATTTTGCATACGTTACGATGAGTGGTAGTTTTGGGCGGATAAGAGGGAGCGAGCAGTTATTAAGCTCATTTAATAGTTAAATACGGCTCATTTTATTGTTTTTTGAGCTACATTTGTTGTTAAAATGAGCTTCAAAGTAGAATGAAAACATTAGAAGAAAAAAAACAACTTGTTATTAATTTTGTAATACACAATGCAAATTGTTCATCAAAACAAATACACACTACCTTACAGGAGCATATAGCCTATGCTACAGTAAAACGTTTGTTACAAAAATTAATTGCTGGCAATTTTATTGTTAGCACTGGCACAGGTAAAACTACAAAATATAGTATTAGTACTACTTATGAGCTACTACACCTTATTGATGTAAACAGCTATTTTGAAAAAGAGATAGATGAGCGTAGTATAAAAAAACAATTTAATTTTGTGTTACTAAAAGAAACCCTACTCACTGTTTCTGTTTTCACTGCTGATGAATTATTATTTTTAAATAATTTACAGGCAAAATATCAATTTAATAGTAGTCAATTATCGGTTAGCGAATATAGTAATGCGTTGGAGCGTTTGGCTATTGATTTAAGCTGGAAATCGTCGCAAATAGAAGGAAACACTTACTCGTTGTTAGAAACAGAAAGGCTTTTAAAAGATAAAGAAACAGCAAGCGGAAAAACTAGAGATGAGGCTACTATGCTACTTAACCACAAGCATACGTTAGATTTTATTATTGAAAACACATCTTATATCAAGCCTCTATCAGTAGCTAAGCTTGAGGCAATACATAGTTTATTAGTGAAAGAATTAGGTATAAATAAAAACATACGCACACGTAAAGTAGGTATTTCGGGCACTAATTATACTCCATTGGATAATGAGTTTCAAATAAAAGAGGCTTTAGAGGATATGTGCCTTATTATTAATAAAGAAAACAATACGTTTGCTAAAGCATTTTTGGCATTACTTTTTATATCATATATACAAGCCTTTTCCGATGGTAATAAACGAACGGCACGAATTGTTAGCAACGCTTTACTAATAAATAACAATTATTGCCCAATTTCGTTTAGAACAGTTAATTCCATTGATTATAAAAAAGCAATGCTAATTTTTTATGAGCAAAACAATATGAGTGCATTTAAAACTATATTTATACAACAGTTTGAATTTGCAGTGAGTACTTATTTTTAAATACTAGCGCTAAGAAATATACCCTAAGCGGCTGGCAGTCATAAGCATACCCGCAAGGTTTTTTACGGCTAGTTTTTTAAATATGCTTTTGCGATGATTTTCTACCGTAAAGAGGGATAGCGTAAGCCTATCGGCTATGGCTTGCGAGGTAAGCTCGGTGCTTATAAGTTGTAATATTTGTACTTCGCGTGGCGATAGTATGTTGGAACTTAACGTGCGGTATTTTGATGTTAAAAAATGATACTCTTCGGGTATGTTTATTTCGCCCATGCACACTGCTTGTATGCAAGCAAGTAAATCGGCTTCGGGTTGTTTTTTGTTTACGAAACCTTTTACCCCTAGTGATAATAAATTTTCTACCAACATAGCCGAGCTAAGCGTGGTATGCGCTATTATATGTATAGCAGGATAATTATTAGTAACGATTTCAAAAAGTTCTAGTCCTAATACATCGGGGGCTATTACATCTAATATAAGTAGTTCTATTTCGCTTGCTTCTATACATGCAATTAGTTCTGTTTTGGTTTGGCAACAAAACGAAATTTCTATAGTGTTGTTGGTTAAGTAATGTGCTAAGCCTTTGGCAGTAAAGGTGTGGTCGTCGAATATACCTATGTTAATTTTTTCCATGGTTGCAAAGCTATTATTTGTGTAGCTATGTTACAATAGCGGTAAACCGCTATACACGGCATTATTATTAGTTTTTCAACAAGAAACAATATCCATTAACGGGCTACAGTACTGGGCATAGTAACGGTAAAGGTGCTACCCTGTTGCAACTGGCTACTTACGGCAATAGTGCAGTGGTGCTTATGCAATAGCTCGTGTACAAGGTATAGCCCCATACCAAAGCCAGGCTCTTGCTGTGTACCAAAAGCCGACACTACATCAGTAGTAAATAACATGTTGGCTTTTTGCAATGGCATTCCTACGCCTGTATCTATTATTTGTAAAGTAGTTAACGTGGTATTAAACACGAGTTGTATAACCGAATTTTTGTTGCTAAATTTTATAGCGTTGGATAGTAAGTTGCGTAGCACTATACGTAAAATATCGGCAGGTAATTGTACCATAGCATCTTGCGGTATATTACACACAAAAGCTATATTTTTGTTTTGTGCTAAGGGTTGCAGTTGGGTAGTTATTTCGGTGGCTATGGTGCTTATGTTGCAGGTTTGGTGCGTGGTAGCGTTGGCTATATTTATTTCGGTTTTAGACCAATTAAGTAAATTATTTAACACCGCATTAGCATTGTCTAACTGGTTATTTACTTCGGCTATGTGTGTAAGTATGGTGGCATCGGGGCTTTTCTTTTTAATACCGTTTACAAGCATACTTAGTGTTAGCATTGGGGTTTTAAAATCGTGGCTTATAAGCGTAAATATTTTTTGATTAAGTACATTCAATCGTTCCAAGTTTTTGTTGGCGCTGTTCAGTTGTAAGTTAGTGGCATTACGTTGTTGTATTGTTTTGTATAAAAACCACAACAGTACACTCACTATAAGTATTGCTATTGATATTATTAATACTATTATTTTTTGCCTATTAATAGTTGCTTGTAGCTGTGCATTTTCAAGTGCTTTGGTTTGTTCTACTTCACGTGTTTGGCTATTGGCAATAGTTTGCGCAAGTTCTTGCGAGTATGTTTTTTTGTTGGTAACAATTGCTTTATCCTTGTACCTAAATGCCTCTTTGTATAGTTTATGTGTAAACAATGCCTTGGCGCACTCGCTGTATAAAATGAACAATTCTCGTGAATTTATTTTTCCCTGTGCTTTCTTGGCTACAGTGTCGCAAAAGGCTTGTAAATTGGCTACACCTAACTGCTTAAAAACACGTTGTTGTGTGGGAGAATTTTGGGGTAGTGCACCCAAAAATTTAGCATATAAACTGTAGCTATAATATTCGCTGTTAGTTGCTGTATAAATGTTGTGCAGTAGTTCTTCAATATAAGTTTCGTTAAACTTTCCTTTATAAATAGATGCGTCTATTAAGTGTTCAATAGTAGGTTCATAAAAATAAGTTTTTTTAGTTAGTTTGCTCTCTAAGGCTAGGCTGGCTTCGCATAGCGCTATGTAGCCATCTAAATCATTTGTAGCTAATAAGCACTCGGCATAATAGTACTCCGAAGCTATTAGTAAAGCAGTATCTTTTATGGCTATTGCTTTTGTTTTATTATCTAAAGTAAGTTGTTTTAATTTATCCAAATTCTGTTGTATTAAACTCAAAATAATATCGTAAGTACTTGCGTAAATAGTTGCTCTTATTACATCAGCATCTTTTTTATTTGGAAATTTATTAATATAGTTTTTTAAATCAGTGGTAATTTTTTCAGCATCATCAATCATTTCTTCGTTAAGCATATCTTGTATTTGATGCCATCTTATTTTCACATAATCAATATCTACACGCTCTTTATTTACAGGCGTTTTTACTTGCGTAGCTATAAGTTTATTTTGTTGTATTAGCTCTTGTTTACTACTTATGTTAGCCGTAACTATAAATTCTAACACATTGGCGTAGCTAGCCTTACCAGCTATCACATTTTGTAAAGCAGTGGTATTGGGGCTTGGCGCTAAGCGTTTTACATAGTACTTCGCTGAGTCTGCTTGCCCATTAAGTATATGCAGGCATACACTACGTTGCACATTGGTGTTATATTGCGCTTGTAAATGAATAACTATAAAGCAAGCAAATAGAGTTAGTGTTGTTTTTAAAATCATAGTAATAAAATGCTAATGCGTAGGTTGGTAAATATAATACATATTCTTAATAAGAATAACTGCCACATATACTCACCTAACATTGCTTAGGTATATGTATGATATAAGTCACGTAGCAATGTAGGTTGTAATGTAAATTTGCTACGCATTAAAAATAATATACTGCATGAATATAAGAGTAACCAAAAAATTTAAGTTTGAAATGGCGCATGCTTTATTGGGGCATGATGGGCCGTGTGCCAATATTCATGGGCATTCGTACGAGTTGAGTGTTACGCTTAAAGGCACGCCTATTAACGATGCCACACATCCTAAAACAGGAATGGTAATAGATTTTACCGATTTAAAACAAGTAGTAAACACGCACATAATACACCCTTACGACCATGCTCTTGTGCTTAATATAAGTACGCCTACAAGTGTATATGCAGGGCTTAGTAATCAAAAATTAATACTCGTAAACTACCAACCTACTTGCGAAAATTTAGTAATACATTTTGCTCAAGCATTAATAGCAGTGTTGCCCAAACACATTGCGCTACATCACTTATTATTAAGAGAAACAAGTACCTCGTATGCCGAATGGTATGCGCAAGACAATAACTAAAAAAACTATTGCAATGAATAATCTTGTAGATAAATACAACATAGCTGCACCACGTTATACAAGCTACCCTACAGTACCTTACTGGGACAATAACCTAAACCAACAACAATGGGCGCAACATATACGCAACGCATTTATACAGCATAATGCTAATGGTATAAGCCTATACATACACCTTCCCTATTGCGAAAGCCTGTGTACGTATTGCGCTTGCAATACACGCATTACGGTTAATCATGCCGTAGAGTTACCTTACATAGCAACGTTGTTAAAAGAATGGCAGCTGTATTTAAACCAATTTAATGGTAAGCCTCTTATTAAAGAAATACATTTAGGTGGTGGTACGCCTACATTTTTTTCGCCCGAAAATTTAACTCATTTATTATCGTCTATTTTAGCCACTGCGGATATTGCGCCAGAGCACGATTTTAGTTTTGAAGGACACCCCAACAACACTACTGCCGAACATCTGCAAGCCTTGTATAACCTAGGATTTAAGCGAGTTAGTTTTGGTATTCAAGATTTTGATGCTAAGGTACAAGACACTATTAATCGTTACCAAACATTTGAGCAAGTGCAACACGTTATAACTACTGCTCGTGCCATAGGTTATACCTCCATTAATGTAGATGTGGTGTATGGTTTACCGCATCAAACCATAGCAACCATACACGATACTATTAGCCAAATTATAACGTTAAAACCCGAACGTATTGCTTTTTATAGCTATGCGCACGTGCCATGGTTAAAGCCAGGACAACGCAAATATTCCGAAAAAGATTTGCCCGAAAGTTCCTACAAACGCAGCTTATACGATACTGGCAAGCAATTATTTATTGCCGCCAATTATGGGGATATAGGTATGGATCATTTTGCATTGCCTAACGATAGTTTGTTTGATGCCTTTGCGCAAGGAACATTGCATCGTAACTTTATGGGCTACACTACCAATACTACCAAGCTGTTGGTGGCATTAGGTTGTTCATCTATTAGCGATACTTGGGACGCATTTGCACAAAATATAAAAACAGTTGAGGAATATATAGCAGCCGTTAACGAAGGTAAATTCCCTATATTTAAAGGACATTCATTAACTGCCGAAGACTTAATTATTCGTACACATATTTTAAATTTAATGTGCCAACATAGCACCACGCACGATGTGTTTTTTGATGAGGCTGAACATAAATTTACCGAACTAATAAACGATGGTTTAATAGAAGTAAATGCCGATAAAATAATAATAAATGATGCGGGCAAACTGTTCTTGCGCAACGTATGTTTAGCCTTTGATAAGCGATACTGGGCAAAAGTACCCAACCAAAATGTATTTAGTACAACAGCATAGTAAGCCTACAACAGTTAAAACAAATGTTACACTAAATATAAATAATGAAACGAGACATAGAAAACATAAACGATATACAACTTATGGTAAATACGTTTTACGAACGTGTACAACAAAATGAAGTATTAGCGCCTATATTTGAAGCACGTATTGGTAATAGATGGCCCGAACATTTGGAAAAAATGTATCGTTTTTGGGAAACTATTTTATTAAATAATCATACGTATAGCGGCGCTCCATTTGCACCACATGCTACTATGCCTATTGATAATAGCCATTTTGAAGTATGGGTTGATGTATTTAATGGCACACTTGCCGATTTGTTTGAAGGCGAAGTAGCAAAAGAAGCAAAGGCAAGAGGTACATTAATGGCTGCACTTTTTGCATCAAAACTACAGTATATTAATAAACAACATTCATAAACATACCCTTATGAACAACGTAAAATATCCGTTGGCACTTAGCGCAACGTTTATATGGATAGGCTTTGTATGCGCTATTAGTTTTATGGAAGCGTGGCTAAAATTTACTGCACCAGGCATTACCATACCTTTGGGTTTAGGTATAGGCAGAGTAGTTTTTCATGCGTTAAATAAAGTAGAATGGGTACTATGCGCTATTATTATAGGCAACTATGTATATACATTGCCCAAACGTTTTAGCTACACTATGGTGTTTTTTAGCATAGCTATAAGTATATTAATAATTGAAACTTTTTACGCATTACCTACATTAGATGCTCGTGCAACACTTTACATAAAAGGTGTGTTTGTACACCCCTCTAACCTTCATTTTTATTACATTGCAATGGAGTTTTTAAAAGTAACAGCATTACTAATAGCGGGGTATAGGCTATTTAAGTAGCGTGCTTGTTGAATGTATGTAATTTAAACACGTATTATTAAAACATAAAAGCACAAGAAATAGCTTATGCAGATACCTCTTGTGCTTTTATGTTTTTTTTTACAAAGTTAATTAATACCCCTCCTTGCGAGAACCGTCTTTAGGGGCGTTTAACGAATTTCCGTTTACATCAAGTTCTATTATTTCGTAACCTAGTTTTTGTAATTTTTCAAGGTTTGCTTTTTTATCGCCTACGGTTACTATTATCATATTGTTGTACGGCAATTGTTTTTTAGCTATTGCGTTTATCTCGGCTTTAGTTATTGTATTTAAAATTTTAGCTTGGTCGTTTACATAATTTTTACTCAAATTATAATCGCTTATCAATTTTAAGAAACCTGCTTTTTGCAATGCTGTTTCGTACTTCAGGGCATCAGCTTGGGTCATTGCATTTTTGGTAAATGATAATTCTTCATCAGTAATACCATTATCAGCAAATTCTTTTATTTCACGCATAAACTCTACTATGGAGCTATCTGTATTTTCGCCCTTTACGCCTGCTTGTGCAGTGTATGGCCCTACATATTTGCTACCGCTAAATCCTGCACGTGCACCATACGTAAATCCACGTTTCTCACGTAAGTTTAAGTTAATACGACTATTGAATGCTCCACCCAAAGTATAGTTCATTATACGCGATTTAAAGTACTCTCCAGTGGCATCAAATGGTTGCGATAGGTACCCAATACGTATTTCCGACTGTGGTGCTTTTTCTTTGTCCACCAAATATATTTTTTTGCCTTCGCCTTGTGCAGCCTTAGTTATTTCGGGCTTGTCTTTAGCTAGACCTTGCCACGTAGTAGTAAGGAACGTAGTGTTTTTGGTAATATCAGCAGCATTAAAATTACCTGTAATAACCAATGTAGCTATGTTAGGTTTAAAGTTGGTTTCGTAATAATTTTTAACATCGCTCAATGTTAAATTTTCTACAGTTTCTTTTGTACCCGCTACAGGCAAGCCCATTACCGAGTTGTTGCCGTATAATAATTTAGCCATAACGTTGTTGGCTATTACGGGTGCTTGTGTGCTTTGGTTAGCAATACTTTCCAAGGTTTGATTTTTTATTCTATCAAAATCTTCTGCATCAAACTTAGGGTGTAATATAACTTGTTCAGCTATTTTAAGTGTAGCCGCTATGTTTTTGGTAGGGCTTTCAATGTTAAATATAACACTTTCGCCATTTACATACGCACTTACTGATGCTCCCAAGGCTTCTAGTTGTGCGGCTTTATCTTCGGCAGTTAATTGTTCTGTGGCTTCGTTAAGCATATCGCTTAGTAAGTTGGCAATACCTGCTTTATTTTTAGCTTCCATACGGTGTCCGCAATCTACGTACAACTGCATGGTTATAGTAGGTATTTCGTCGTTGGTGCTGCTTATTACTTTTAAACCATTGGCAGCTTTTACCTGTGTGTAGTTAGGCACTTGTACAAATGGTGCTGCGCCTGCTTTTGGTTTTTTACTGCGGTCAAAGTTATCAACAGGGCGGTTGTATTTTAAACCGTTGTACTCGCTCATATCAGCATCAGCGGGGTTAGTAGCTTTAGGTGTATAATTGTTAGCTGCGGCTATTAAGTTAGTTTTACCCACAGGCACACAACTGGTAACTACGCAAGGTTTGTTTAAAATATATTTACGAAACACACGCATTACATCGTCTTTAGTTATGGCGTTATACGCTGCCATATCTTTCACTAATTGGTTAGGATTACCTGTAAATGTTTGTGATGCAGCCAATATACTTGCCTTACCCGAAACACTTGCTAACTCCGTTATATAATTAGCTTCGGTACTTGCTTTAAATCTGTTTACATCTTCGTCGGTTACACCTTTAGCATCAAATTCGGCCAGCAATGCACGCACTTGTTTTTCGTAATCTGCCAGTGGCATATCAGGTTTTGCACGTACTATTATATCAAACGTACCCGCTAACTCTTGGTTGCTACCATAGCTATAAGCAGTCATAGCTTGTTGTGTTTTTACAAACTTTTGGTATAAGGGTGATGTTTCCGACTGCCCTAATATTTGCCCTAAAGCATCTAACGCATACATATCCGCGTGGTAATTTTCAACCGTTGGGAAGGTCATATTTAACTGCGGAAAGCGCACTTTATCTTCATACGAAATATAACGTGTAGCATCTAACACGGCAGGTTGTTTGGCTAAATTTTTAACCTCAATGCCTCGTGGTATATTGCCAAAATATTTTTTTGCTAATACCAATACTTGCTCCGTACTTACATCTCCACCTACGGTAAGTGTAGCGTTGTTAGGGCCATACCAACGCATAAAAAATTGTTTTAAATCATCAACGCTTACTCTATCCAAATCTACCAAATCGCCTATTGTACTCCAGTTGTAAGGATGTCCGTAAGGATACAAAGCACGATTGGTTTTTTCGCCTATTAAACCATAAGGGCGGTTATCATAATTTTGCCCGCGTTCGTTTTTAACGGTGGCACGTTGTACTTCAAATTTTTGTTGGGTAACTGCATTTAACAAATAACCCATACGGTCACTTTCCAAAAATAAACCTGTTTCTAATTGATTGTTGGGCATAGTTTCATAATAGTTGGTGCGGTCCTTATTGGTAGTACCTTGAAGCGTTCCACCAGCTTCACTTACTATTTTAAAATGTTCTTCATCAGCCACGTGCTCACTACCTTGAAACATCATGTGTTCAAAAAAATGTGCAAAGCCCGAACGGCCAATTTGTTCACGGTTAGAACCCACATGATACGTTACGTCCACATGGCATATAGGGTCGCTGTGGTCTTCGTGTACTATAATTGTAAGTCCATTATCTAACATGTATTTTTTATAAGCTATGGTGCCTAATGTGTTAGATTTTTTAACTTCCTCAATAAACTTTACGCCACTCACACTAGCTAATGTGCCTGCAAGCGCGCCTTGCGTAGTTACAGGTGCTTTAGGTGCTGTTTTTTTGGTTTGTGCTGTTACATTAGCCAACAATAATGTTGATGCTAAAATTGTGCTTGTTATTTTTTTTGTGTTCATTTTTTTTGTATTTAGTATGTGTTAAAATGCGTTTGTTTTTTAGTAGTAAATAAGTGTATGAATTTACACTTTATTTTAAAATGGTTAAATAGCGTGCCAATTGCAATTATACACCACTCCAAATTATAAAATGGATAGGTGTTAAATTGCTAAAACTTAGCACGTGTTGTTGTTCTATACTTTTTAACATCAATGTTTTTATTGCGTGGATATATAGAGGCAACCTGTATACTTTTGGAAATAAGTTTAGACGAAACTCCGTTAAACGTAATAAGCGTGCGCCCTGCATTAAGTGCTATTTGTTTGGTATGATACAGTTCTGCACCGTCTAAATACACCACCGCCGATTGTACTACAGGTGTAATTTGTACCGTGTGTTCTTGTGCCATAACGCTTATGTAACCCGTAGTTAAGGCAAGTGCAGCAATTATTTTTTTCATACTAAAGGAGTTTGTAAATTGATAAATAGAGGTGTGTATTACGTGTAAATATAGGTAAGTTATTTAGATTTAATTATACCGCATTAATCACTAATTTAGCACAAATTTTAAGACCTATTAAATGAAACTATTTGTGTTACTATCACGCATACCTTACCCGCTCGAAAAGGGGGATAAGCTGCGTGCGTTTCATCAAATAAAACGCCTATCGCTTACGCACGAAATAGTGCTGTGTTGCCTTAACGACGCCACCGTAGAGCAATCGTCTATAGACGAATTGAATAAATATTGCTCATCAATACATATTATAAACTTACCCAAGTACGGCATAATATATCAAGTACTTAAAGCGGTGTTTAGTACCAAACCTATACAAGTAGGTTATTTTTACTCGCGTTATGCACAACTAAAAATTAATGCGTTGTTGTATAAACACAATCCTGATAAAGTTTTTTGCCAGCTTATACGCACTTCCGAATATTTAAAATACTACACCAAAGCCAACAAAACATTGGATTACATGGACGTGTTGAGTAAGGGAATGGAACGCCGTATCGAAAAAGAAAATATTTTATTACGTCCTATTTTTAAATTAGAATACCTGCGTTTAAAACGTTATGAGCGCAAAATATTTGATTACTTTGAACAAAAAGTAATTATATCGCAACAAGATAAAGACCTTATCAACCACCCCTTTAAGGAACGTATAAATATAGTTGCCAACGGTGTAGATACCCACTATTTTAAAAAAATAGACACACCAAAAACTACCGATTTGTTATTTACAGGTAATATGAGTTACCCGCCAAACGTGGATAGCGCAGTGTTTTTAGTAGAAAAAATAATGCCTTTATTAGTAACAAAATACCCTAACATAACTTTAACCATTGCAGGGCATAATCCTGCTCCTGCCGTAAAACGCTTGGCATCAGCCAATGTAACCATTACAGGTTGGGTAGAGGATTTACGTTTGTGTTACGCATCGTCGCGCATATTTATTGCACCTATGAATATTGGTACTGGCTTACAAAACAAACTATTGGAGGCTATGAGTATGCACATACCCTGCATTACCTCATCGCTGGCTAACAATGCACTAATGGCAACTCACAACGAATCTATACTTATAGGCAACAGCCCCGAAGAGTATGCGCAACACATTTTTAGCTTATTAGAAAACCCCGAACTAGCCAACAGAATAGCCACTACGGGCAATGCCTTTGTGATAAAAGGATTTGACTGGGATAACAATTGCAAACAACTAGAACGCATTATTTGCACTTAAATTAATTAAACTATTTTACCTAAAATTTACTCCTAACTATGAGCGTACTTAATACCATACCCGAAGCCATTGAAGACATAAAAAACGGAAAAGTAATTATTGTAGTAGATGATGAAGACCGTGAAAACGAAGGCGATTTTTTGTGTGCCGCACAAACCGTAACTCCCGAAATAATTAATTTTATGGCAAAGGAAGGACGTGGTTTAATATGCGCACCTATACTGGAAGACCGTTGCGATAAACTAGGCTTAAACCTTATGGTTACTGCCAATAGTGCGGCTTACGAAACACCATTTACCGTATCGGTAGATTTGATAGGGCACGGCTGTACCACAGGAATATCAGCACAGGATAGAGCTAAAACAATACTTGCGTTGGTAAACCCCGATACTCGCCCCGAAGAATTGGGTAAACCAGGGCATATATTTCCCTTACGTGCCCGCAAAGAGGGCGTACTGCGCCGTGCAGGACATACCGAAGCTGCTACCGATTTAGCACGCCTTGCAGGCTTAGATCCATCAGGTGTTATTGTAGAAATAATGAACGATGATGGTACTATGGCTCGCCTGCCCGATTTGTTAATTGTGGCTAAAAAGTTTAACTTAAAAATAATTTCTATAAAAGATTTAATAGCCTACCGCATACAAACCGAAAGCCTTGTGCAACGTATAGTTACGGTAGATATGCCCACTGAGTTTGGCGATTTTAAATTAATAGGATTTAAAGAAATGCTTAACAACGGCGAACACATGGCGCTAGTAAAAGGAGAATGGAATGCTGATGACGAAGTACTTGTACGTGTGCATTCATCGTGCGTTACGGGCGATGTATTTGGCTCCTGCCGTTGCGATTGTGGCCCACAACTACATGCCGCTATGCGTGCCGTAAGCGAAGCAGGGCAAGGTGTAATATTGTATATGAACCAAGAGGGTAGAGGTATAGGCTTAATGAATAAACTAAAAGCATACGAACTGCAAGAGCAGGGCTACGATACTGTTGATGCTAATATAAAATTAGGATTTAAAATGGACGAGCGCGACTACGGAGTAGGAGCGCAAATATTACGAGAATTGGGTGTAAGCAAAATAAAATTACTAAGCAACAACCCCAAAAAGCGTGCAGGACTTATAGGCTATGGTTTAACCATAACACAAACTATTCCTATTGAAATAGAAAGCAACCCACACAACGAAAAATACTTATTTACCAAAAAAGAAAAAATGGGACACTTACTTAATTTAAAAAAGTAAATTTTTCTGTTACGTTTATCAATTGAATCCACCACCACAAACAAACAATTAATTATCTCTTGTGAGAACTTCCAAAAACGCTTAAAACAAAAGGGAGTTACCCTATTTTTAAACTCCTATATTCAACAAATAAAAACATGCAAACGTAACTATAGCGGTAAGCGTGGTAGTTATTTTAAATGCTTGTATTGCCAAGGTGTCTTTTCTTTTTATTGATATGATTAATCCTATTATCGAAGATATATTAATGAGTATAAAGTAGGATATAATACCAAGAAAAATTTCATACAAAGCCGCTAAAATAACTTCAATTATTCCAGTGTCTTTCATTTCATTTTTATCAATTGATTGTTGAACCAATAACTCCATCATAAAATAAGTAAGTACACAATACAGTATAAATAAAAGTATAATGATGTGAGTTTTATTAAGTTTCATAGCGGTGGTGGACATGGTTTTTATTCTTTATAGGGGTCCATTATATTGTTACTTCTATGCCCTTCTTTATTTTCTTTTTCAAACTGTCCTTTGTTTAAATATGCTATTATTTCGTTTGAGATGACTTTTGTATCCTTGTCAATTGTCAAAGTATAACGTAGTTTAGTTTTGGTTGTACCCTTAAAAATAGGAATGTCAAAAGTCCAGTATTCGTCTTTATCTAATATTACAGTATGATAACTATTCCCACAATCACTTGAAGGTAGATATGAAACGGCAGTCCATTCGTTCTTGTCATTAAGTGCCTCCGCAACTATATAAAGCCTACTATCACTTGCATTTAATTTTATTAATGAGTCTGAAGTATTTACCAAATAAAGTTTACAACCCAAAAACGAATTGTCAATATTCGTCAATTCTTTTAGGTTTATTACTAAATATAAACCTTGTCTTGGACAAGTTAAGTCAATACTTTTAGGAAGGTTATCGGAATGTGCTTCGCCATTCGATTCTATTTTATTTTTTTCACTACTATAGGCATAACAGTCTCCTCTAAATTGAAAGTCAATGTCTAAGCTATCTAGTTTTTTGATTTCTGACTGAGTTAAAGATGTAGTCTGTCCAATTAATTCGTTTACGAAAACTTTTGGTTTATTTTGTTTCTTTTCAATACAACTCAAAAAAACAATGGAAATTAATAGTGTTGTTAAATTTTTCATGTTTTCTATTTAGTATGTGTTATCATTATTACCTCGCCAATGTAACCGTACCTTTGTAATTCATGGTTTTTCCTGTAAGTTTATCTACGCTTACTTTGTACATATACACGCCTACTGGTGCTTCGGAATCGTCCAATAACAAACCTCCCCAACCTTGGTTAGTATCTTTACTTACAAATATTATTTCGCCCCAGCGGTCGTAAATAGTCATTTGATAGTTTTTAAAATAGGTGCCTTTAGGTTCAAACACATCGTTTAAATAATCGCCGTTGGGAGTAAACGAGTTAGGTATAAAAAACGTAAAACGTTTTTTAATAGGTAAACTTGTTGT
The DNA here is from genome assembly GCA_040080595.1 of Bacteroidia bacterium. GTDB lineage: Bacteria > Bacteroidota > Bacteroidia > UBA4408 > UBA4408 > JACMRI01. The sequence goes on from JBEBIC010000010.1 coordinate 16,800, forward strand.
GGCGGTATCGGTACAGTTGTTTTTGTTTTGTGCTATTAATGTTATTTTATAAAAACCAGTATCGGCATAGGTATAATCAAAGTTTATGTTTTTAGGGTGTTCAAAATAATGGTCGTCGCCCATATTCCATTTTAACACATTAAAGTTGGTAGAGGTAGAGAATATGGTTATTAAATCGTCGGTTTCGCTTAGGTTATCTACTTTAAATTCGGCTTGTGGTTTTCCCTTTACGCGTATGCTATCTAACGATAGTTTAGATGCCGTACAACCATGTGCTGTAGTAACTGTTAAGCGAGGAAAAAACACGCCACTATCGGCATAGCAAAACACAGGGTTAGCTATGCTTGCAGCGCCAAACAAACCGTCGTCCCACTGCCAAAGCACAATAGGGTCGTTCATAAATGTTTTACTTAAATCGGTAAAATTTATGCACTCTTGTTGGCAAATAATATCTTCGTCAAATACAAAATTAGGAACAGGTAATTTATAATCTATAATGTGCAATGTATCGGTACTTGTAGGGCACGTGCCATTATTTACTACCCACACAATGTCATAAAACCCTGGGCTAAGATTTTTAATAGAGGTATTAAACACCATCGAATCTATAAACGTAACACCTCCTCCCACAGTAGCATCGTGCCAATGTCCAACGCTTGTACCCATTGGTAATTGTGCGTTAAGTGGCATTAACGAAACGTAGCAGGCATTAATATCGGGCCCTGCATTTGCTAATGGGGTGTTGTACATTTTCACTTTCATTACATCGCTTGCGCTAGGGCAGCTACCGTTAGTAACTGTCCAGGTAAGTGTATATACGCCCTCTTGGAGGTTAGTTACTTGTGTGTTGCGTAAAAGCGTATCGGCAAACACAAGGCCGTTAGGCCCAATAAGTTGCGACCACTTACCTGTGGCCGTACCCACTGGTAGTATTGCACCAAGCGTGGCTATACTATTGTTACACACCTCTACATCTATACCTGCATTGGCGGTAGGTAACGTGTATATGTTAATGTTTACAGTATCGGTAACAGGAGCGCAAGTGCCGTTGCTAACTGTCCATACAAAACTATATGTACCCTCCATTAAGCCTGTTGTACTTGCATTTTTATTTGTTGGCGAAATTATAGTAGCTGTGTTAGGCCCTGCGGCTTGTGTCCACATTCCTGTTGATGTGCCTGCTGCTGCAATAGCAGTAAAACTGGTTGATGTAGCGTTACATAAATTTTGGTCGGCACCTGCTTTGGCTATAGGAGTGTTATATACTTTTATGGTAACGGTATCGGTTACATTGGCACATGTACCGTTGCTTACCGTCCATATAAAATTATACGTACCCTCTGTTAAGCCTGTTATTGTTGTGTTATAGGCTGTAGGTGTAGTTATAGTATCTCCCGCATTACCTGATAGTTTTGTCCACATACCTGTTGATGTTCCTGCTGGAATGTTACCATTAAGCGTTGCGGTAAATATATTACATAGACTTTGGTCGGTACCTGCATTGGCAATAGGAGTGTTATATACATTTACTAACATTGAGTCTTTAACGTTAGCACACACGCCGTTGCTAACTGTCCACATAAATTTATACGTACCTTCTATTAAGCCTGTTATTGTTGTATTGTAGGCTGTAGGAGTAGTTATAGTAGGCGTATTATTTCCACTTGCTAATGTCCATACGCCTGTAGAAGTTCCTGCGGGTACATTACCATTAAGAGCAGTTGTAAATGTATTACACAAGTTTTGGTCAGTACCTGCATTAGCAATAGGGGTGTTATATATTGTTATAGTTACTGTATCTTTTACTGACGCACACACGCCGTTGCTCATTGTCCAAATAAATTTATATACCCCTTCAGATAAGCCTGTTAATGTGGTATTATATGCAGTTGGTGTAGTTATAATTACCCCTGCGTTGCCCAATAGTTTTGTCCACATTCCTGTGGCTGTTCCTACTGGAATATTAGCAGCAAGTGTGGTAGTAAATGTATTACATAAACTTTGGTCTATACCCGCATTAGCGGTAGGTGTGTCGTAAATATTTACAGCAACGGTATCTTGCGCAGGCACACAAGTAGTACCGTTGCTTACTGTCCATATAAATTTGTACGTACCTTCTATTAAGCCTGTAACCCCACTATTGGTTGCGGTTGCTGTGGTTATAGTTGCGGTATTAGGCCCTGATAATTGCGACCAAGCTCCTGTTGATGTACCCGCTGGAGCGGCTGCACCTAGTGTAGTTGTGTACGTATTACACAGAGAAACATCAACACCTGCGTCGGCTATTGGTGTGTTGTTTACTCGTATAATCATGGCGTCGCTTGTAGGCGAACATGCGCCATTACTAAGCGTCCATATAAGTGTGTACGAACCCTCTACAAGCCCTGTTACTGTTGTATTATACACCGTAGGGGTTGTAATATTGGCGGTATTTGGCCCTCCTATTTGCGACCAAGCACCTGTCATTGTTCCTGTAGGTGCATTACCTGCAAGCGTTGTTGTTCCTATGTTACACAGGTCTTGGTCTAATCCTGCGTTAGCATTTGGTTTGTTAGATATAGTAATATCAATACCGTCAATAGCTGCTGGGCATGTACCATTACTTACTGTCCATATAAATGTATATACACCCTCTACTACGTTTGTTAATTGTGAGTTGTAGCTTGTAGGTGTTGTAATAGTTGCGGTGTTAGGCCCCGAAAGCTGCGACCACACTCCTGTAGATGTACCAGCAGGAATATTACCATTGAAATTAGTAGAGAATAAAAATAATTTACACAAACTTACATCTGTGCCTGCATTTGCAATAGGCGTGTTATACACATTTATGTTCATTGTATCAAAAACAGAAACACAATTACCATTACTTACCGTCCATACAAAACTATATATACCTTCGGCTAAGCCTGTTACTGTTGTGTTGTAAACGGTTGGTGTACTTATAGTTGCACTTGCCCCCGATAGTTGCGTCCACATACCTGTTGATGTTCCCACAGGATTATTACCCGCTAATGTTGTAGTACCTATATTACAAAGGTTTTGGTCTGCACCCGCATTAACGGTAGGTGTGTTATATATGTTTACGGCTACAGTATCGGTTGCTGGTGTACAAGCTCCGTTACTTACTGTCCATATAAAATTATATGTGCCTTCTATTAAATTTGTAAGTGTGGCGTTAGTTAATCCTGTACCTGCTATAGTAGCTGTATTAGGCCCGCTTAATTGTGTCCACGCCCCTTTAGATGTTCCTGCGGGTGTAGTTGCGTTTAATGTGGTGTTAAATACATTACACAAACTTTGGTCTATACCCGCATTAGCGGTTGGAATATCTGATATTCTTACCACCAAAGTATCTACTACAGGCGTACATATACCATTACTTACTGTCCATAAAAAATTATATGTACCTTCTATTAATCCTGTAATGGTTATACTACTAGCCGTTGGAGAATTTATAACTGCGGTATTAGGGCCATTAAATTGCGACCATACTCCTGTGGCCGTACCTGCTGGCACGTTAGCCGTTGCCGATGTTGTGTTTACGTTACATAAACTTTGGTTTGCACCAGCGTTAGCAATTGGGGTGTTATATACTTCCATTACTACGGTATCATTTATTGCAGTACACGAACCATTATTAGTAATCCATACAAAATTATATATACCCTCTATCAATCCTCCAAGCGCCGAATTATAAGCGGTTGGTGTAGTTATACCTGCTGTATTAGGCCCGCTTACTTGCGTCCACGTTCCTGTGGCTGTACCCGCAGGTATATTACCCGAAAATACTGTAATAAATGTATTGCACAAACTTTGGTCGGTACCTGCGTTGGCGGTAGGTGTGTTGTATATGTTTATGGTCATAGCGTCGATTACCGATGCACAAGTACCATTACTTACTGTCCATACAAAACTATACGCACCCTCGGTTAAACCTGTTATTGTTGAGTTATAAGCGGTTGGTGTAGTTATGGTTGCTGCCGCTCCCGATAATTGCGACCACACTCCTGTGGCTGTACCTGCGGGAGTATTACCTGCTAATGTTGCTGTAAATATATTACACAAACTTTGGTCTATGCCTGCATTAGCAATAGGCGTGTTATACACATTTATAATTACAGTATCTTTTGCTGGTGTACACGCTCCATTGCTTACTGTCCATAGTAGTGTGTATGTACCTTCTATAAGCCCAGTTACACCTGTGTTATAAGTAGTTGAACTTGCTAATGTAGCCGTATTAGGCCCGCTTACTTGTGTCCACGCACCTGTGGCTGTACCTGCGGGAGTATTACCTGCTAATGTTGCTGTAAATATATTACATAAGTTTTGGTCTGTGCCTGCATTGGCGGTAGGTGTATTGGCTATTTTTATTGCTACGGTATCGTTTACTGGTGGGCAAGTACCATTTAAAACCGTCCATATAAAATTATAGGTACCTTCTATAAGTCCTGTTATTGTTGAGTTATTTGCAGTAGTTGTGGTAATGCTTGCTGCGTTAGGTCCACTTAATTGTGTCCATATTCCTACTGATGTACCTGCAGGTAGGTTAGCTGCTAGTGTTGTGTTAAATATATTACACAAACTTTGGTCTGTACCTGCGTTAGCAATAGGCGTGTTATATACGTTTATAATTACGGTATCATTTGCTGGTGTACATGGGTTGTTGCTTACTGTCCATAATAAGCTGTATGTACCCTCTGTAAGTCCTATTACACCTGTGTTATAGGTTGTTGTACTTGCTAGTGTAGCGGTATTAGGCCCACTTAATTGTGTCCATGCGCCAGTACCTACACCTAGTGGTGCCGTGGCTGTAAGTGTTGTATTAAATGTGTTGCATAAATTTTGGTCAGTACCTGCGTTAGCAGTGGGTGTCCAATTTACAATAACCATACAAGTATCGTAGCCCATACAAGTACCTCTATTTACCTCTATCATATAAGTTGTAGTGTCGGCAAAACCTGTGTTATTTACGCCTGTAACAAACGGATTGCTAATAGTAGCGCCCGTTAAGTTGGTAGTAGGAGTCCAGCTATAGGTATAACCTGTAATAGCTGTTTTCCCTATATTAATTGCATCTCCTGAGCATATAGTACCATCTATTGCTAAGTTGCGCAACGGTAGGTTTATTATAATTTCATCAGAGTTGCACGAGCATCTATTACTTACGGAGTCTAATCGGGCTATAACCATACAATTTCCCGCAGGTATCAATACAGAATCGTTGTAGGTATAACTACCATTGCTTGGTATAGTTACGTTTATGGTGTCTTTAGTTAAAAGCACATCGGCAACATCATATATACCGTTGTTGTTGGCGTCTTTATAAAAATTAATAACCGTGTTGTTTACAGGTAAAATAGTTTGCCCGCCATTATTAATAGTAAATGTAGTATGTGCATATTCGTTTGATGGGCCTTGTGGTGTAGTATATCCACTTGCATTAACTAAAGATACATAACCCTTGTATGTAAACACAGGCAATGCTGTCGCACCAGTAAGTACAATAACACCACAGCTTGCACCCGATGATGTACATAGTAGTGTAGTAGAACTTGTTGTTTGTGCAGCTATAGTATAAATAGTACAACTTAGTGCATCGGGCTGTCCTTTGTATTTTATGCTTAGTGTAGCGCTATCGCCTGCAACTACGCCGTTTATTAATTTCCACACTAAGTATTGCTGTCCGCCATACATATATGCACGCGGTGTAAGTGTACTTGGCGCATTGTGTAACCACAGTACCGAACCGCTTTCGTACGTTACTCCTGGAGGAAGCGTAACTACTAATGAGTCGGGCGCACCAAAACTTAGCGAACCATTATTAACAACATTTATTAATAAATCCGAATTATCATTACAAGGCGAAATATAATCGGTAGTGAGTTTAATAGTGGTGGTGTAAGGCGCAATAGCCCCGTTAATACCCAATTGCGACGATAAAGAAACTATTTGCCCAGTAATTTCGCCACAACCACTCGTGCCAAAAAACGCAAAACTTGCGGTACTGCCCGAGGTATAACCACAGGCGGTAACTACTTTAAACTTTACAAAAATGTTATTGTTGGGTGCGCTTAATATACCCGACAAACCGCCACTTGCTAACAACGCATTAGCTGCCGACAAATTATACTGATAGCTTGTGCCTCCTATATACGTAGGTTCTCCAAGAGCTACATACGAACCGCTTGATGGATTGTACAACATAGCCGAAGTACCAGGTACTATATTTACGCCTATAGGTAATGTAGTTACTAGTTTTAATGTATATGCACCTCCCAGTTGTATGTTTACTCCCTCGGCTACATATTCTGATGTATCACATAAGTTGGTAACGGGTGGCGGATTAGTTACATTGGTTATTAGTAATGGTTTTTGTGGCGTTACTTGTAGTTTTATTTTTTGCGGCGTACATGGATAAGCAGCTACATTAGCAGGATAACCGCTACAGTTCCAACCTGCATAAGCTATTATACTATCTTGAAAACAAGAGGTATAAGTAGCTGTAATTTTATATTTTTTTACCGCATTAGCAGTTAATACACCTAATTGGTATATACCACTACCCGATGAGGTAAGTGTTGTTGCTGTAGTTACATCTTCCACTTGTGTTACGGTTATACCACCAAGATTAGGCACTCCTATCCACACGTTGTTAGCTATGGCGCTACTAGTGTTAGTTACTACTATCTCCCATGAGGTAGTATTGGTAAACGCTAACACATTGGGTAAGGTAGATTGTATAGATAGTTCAGGACCACTATATACCACATTATCTTGCCCAACTGTAGTAGTAATATTGCTACCTACAGGCGCACCCGCTAAGAATGGTCCATCTTTAAATATCCAATCGTAACGTATAGGAGATATTACATTAGGTGTAACCTCGCATGACGGAACAACCGTTAAAGCTAGTGTTCCGTAGAAACCATCATCGCTGGGTACAATAGTAGGTGTTACCCCTGTAAAAAATGAACCAACTGGAAACGACCATGTGGTACCCGCAGTGCTAATTGGTGCTATTGGTTTAATTCCCGAGTTTGCCGTGCCATATCCTTTAGTTCTTGTTTCAATAAATGTTGCAGACACATATTTGTAGCCTGTGGGTACGGTAACTTTAAGTGTATCTATTATAGACCATTGGCGGTATTCTTTAGGAAATAAGTTACCCCCAGCATAGTTACTACAGCAAGGGCCTATACTCAAGTAATAATTTTGATAAAAAACTTTACTATTACAATCAGTAACCGTCAAACCATCTGGGCCATAGTTAGTATAGTAGTAGCCTATCATAGTAAAGTTACCTTGAAACAAATTACAGGTAAATTTGTTAGCAGGCAATGTTGGGTTAGGAATATCGCTGGTGTACCACTCATTGGTAACGTTACATGTAATAGTTGCTCCACCTATATTTTTATATACTCTATACTGTGGTTTAAATACTAATGAGTCTGTACCCAAAAACGTAAAGCCTGCTGGTACACAACCATTGCCTATAAGCACACTTGCACTCAAGTCATACTTAAATATACCTGCTGCAGATGTTGTTGCAAATGGGGTTACGGTACAGGAAGCAAACAATACACCTGCACGGTAAATTTGCAAAGGACCACCTAATGCAAATAAATTAACTCCATTGCTAATAGTAGTGGTAGCATAACAATTATTCCACGATGGGTGTGTACCACTTACTCCAATAGTTCCGTAATAGCTTGAGGTAAGCGTATCGCCAAACATAGCACGGTCGGTACGTACAAGTGCAGGCACAACTACTCCACCATCGGGCAAGCCATCTTCGTTATTATCAGGCAAACCATAGCTGGTACGCTTTATTTCAAATTGTTTAAAATTAAGCCCTTCGCAGATAATGGGACACACTACCTGTGTTGTAATAATACCCTCTCTAATAAAAAAGTTGCAACTACACGTGTTGGACGGAGCGTGATAAATACGTAATTTTATATTTTTACTTCCACTAGCACAACTAGCACACGATACCTGCAAGTTTATTAATGCTTGCGCTTGTTCTAAGCTAAATGGTAATGTGCCCGTAAATGTAGCTCTAATAGTATCGCCTATTTGTACTACCGTGGTGGGTATCCAGGAACTTAATCCAGTAACGTTTAATAGTTTTATACTTCCTGCTTGATAAGTAAAACACGCCGCTGGATAAATAAAATCTAACGTATATACTTGCTCCGTTGGCGATGGTGGATTACCATATAAAAAACCGTTTATTAAAAAATTATATGTTCCTGTTTGCCCACTTACTAATGATGCAGGAGAATTATTGTTGATTACCCCTCCATTTATTCGTAAATCAACATACACCCTTCCCCATGTTGGTGTTACCGACAGCGTGTCATCGCATATACTGTGATAGTCGCCGTGGAAAGCCCAACCGTAACTTACATAATTGTTTTGCTCACAACAGTTTTCTTGTTCAAATTCTATCCAAGCAGTATCGCCTGCGGCAATGGTAGGTATAGTAACCGTAACCCAACCTTTAGGGCTTGTAAAACAAGGAGCGGTAGTGGCTTTGGTTAAACTTGGAACAAGTGGATTAACAGCTCCTGCTGCGCCAATATGATATTTTATAGTTGTGGTAACAATACGCGACCTAAAACCTGGGTCGTACCCGCCTGGACTACCTGTTTGATATATATTTAAATTAGTATTAACTGCAGTACCCGCACCGTTATTTATAATACGTAAACGTTGTGCACTTATATTACCAGGCCCAAAACACTTATTAGCCGAGGAGGTTGGTGCAAAAATTAAATGAGGCGTAAGGTTTGGAAACACTACGTTAGCACTCGTTTTGGTAACTTGGCATGCGCTGCCTCCGCACCCCCAACTAGCTTCCATGTTAGACAGTACCGATGAACAATTGGTAACATTTACAGTTTCGCACACGGTAATAACCTCTCCCGATTCAAACAATGTATCGCCATCGCCTACTGTTGCAAAATGTGTTTTGTCTAATGTAATAGTTTCTAATCCTGCTGTACTAGTCCAAACTCCAGGGCTCATAGCTGTAATATTTACTCCTGTACCATGCGCATCGGTAAATGTTATGTTTGAAAGTTCGCCCAAACCACCATTGGTAATGCTTATGCAACGTGTGTAAGTGTCTCCAATATTACCCGAATAACTTTGATTAGTAAATGTAGTGATAGATAAATTGGGTTGTTTTATTAAATAATTAGTCGTTGTTTTATTATCGTTATAATTAATACCATTAGCGGTATAACTTATTTTTACCAAATTTTCTACCGTTGCTCCTGTAGCTAAAAACGCCAACACATCACACGTTGCTTTAGCGTTAAACGAAACGGTAACTGCCGTAAGCGTAGGCATATTTGCCATAGTAAACACAGGATTGTTAATAGGTACAATAGTTTGCTCGGTAGCATTTACTACCGAACCTGCCACATAATTAATACCCGATGGCATATTAATCTCTACTTTTAAATTACTTAGTATAAACGGCGATGGATTATTGATAAACACCGTAAACACTTTGCTTTCGCCGCATATAGTCATGTTAGCGGGCACACTATTAGATGATGTATTAACAGGCTGCGCTATTGAAAGTAACGAACAACAAGTTAAAATAAGTAAGGAGTATAAATGTTTCATAGTAGTTGGTTTTAAAAGTGGAAAGATACTAAAAAAGCAAATAGTATATATAGATTTTTCTTTTTTATTTTTCTTTGATATTTATCCCACAAATAAAACACTGTTGTTTTAAATATTTTGTAGCATATTTGTACAACTACTATGGAAAACAACAATATAGAATTTAATAAGCGAAAAGCACTCATCAACGCTGAGGATATTGCTTTTGCAGCACGTATTATTCGTAAGAATATACTTATGGTTATTGCTTTTATAAGCATAGCGGCGGCAGCAGGTTTTTTATACACCTACAAAATGGTGGACATATATGCTGCTCAAACACAAGTGCAACTTAACAACAAAGAAACAGGCTATAGCCAAGAAATAAACCAAGGGATAGGCTTTCCGTGGTGGACAGATTATTACAAAGATTATGCTGACGAAATAAACATAGTAAAATCGCACGATTTGGTGGCTCGTGCGGTAGATAAGTTGGATTTGAATGTGTCCTACTACATTACGGGACGCTTACGTACTACTGAGATATACGAGAACTTACCATTTAAAATAACGGTAAAAAACGTATCACCATCGTTTTATGAAACTAAAGTATTTGTAAAAATAAATAACCCCACTTATATTGAGCTTAAATAC
>JBEBIC010000011.1:0-26951 GCA_040080595.1 Bacteroidia bacterium
AGTTTTTGTATAACAACTATACTATTGATGATTTTAAAAACGATAAAGCACTCTTAAATTTATTTGCACAAATAGATGATTATGATGTGATGACTTCTATAAAAACGTGGTGCAACCATTCGGATTTTGTGTTGAGTTACTTGAGTAAATGTATGGTTAATCGTACGTTGTTTAAAATAGAATTGCGCAACGAACCGTTTTCGGAAAGTTATGTAAATAGCTATAAACAAAGTGTTAAAACAAAATTTCCTAACCTAACCGAACACGAACTAAGCTATTTTGTATTTAGTAGCGAAGTAGCCAACGAAATATACCGTAGCGATAAAGTACGTATAAATATAAGTTATAAAGACGGTACCATAAAAGATATAGCCGAAGCTAGCGACCAGCTAAACATAGCGGTATTAAACAAAACGGTAAAGAAATATTTTTTGTGTACTGCGTTTAAGTAGGTAGTTGATAAAATAAAAACGCGATGATAGAAAATAAACATAATTGTATAGACGACAACAAACTGTCTGCTAATATTGAAAAATTTGGTTGGTCAGTTATGTTATTGGAATCAACCGATTATTTACCGTCATTTGCTTATACAATTGGACTTTGGGAAAATTATAAGCATCCTGAAATTATTTCGTTTGGTTTAACAACAAAGACTTTGCAATTAATACTAAATGATGCAGGGAAAATTGTAAAATCAGGAAATAAAATTGAAGTAAAAAAAAGCTACACAGAGTTTTTTGAAAACGGTACTACAGAGTTTATAAAAGTGGATAGTAGGAGCATTTCAGACTATTTTGGACGAGCAATAAATTTTTACCATACAAATGAGTTTCCTGCAATTCAACTCGTTTGGGCTGACCGAAATAATAATTTGCCTTGGGACATAAATTATGAAAAGGAATTTGAATGGAGGCAACCTCTACTTGATAGAAACGCAGAATTCAAATTTAAAGAAGAAAAAAACACGGGTGTTTTTACAACCAGACAATGGTTAGAGCTTAATAAACCAATATTAAATGTGATTCATGATAATGACGGAGATTGGCAGTTTTTGACGGGAGACCAAATGCCTGAGGATATAAAACTTGTAGCTTTGGAACAGTTAATAATTAAAGACAAAACGCTTAATGATGTTTTTAATCTTGAATACGGAGAGCAAGCGGAAAGAAAGTATATTGGCGAATATTGGAAAAGAACAAAATATGACGAGGACGAGGAATAAAATAAGATAACTATTGTTAATTACGTTCTATTTTAAATCATTTTTTTTATCCGTATTTTTTAGAACCACACCCCTTAATTTATTTAGGTTAATTTAGCGCAATAAATTACATATCAACAATGCACATACACTTAAAATATAATGTAGCACTATTAGCAGTAGCAAGCCTTTTGGCGGGTTGCTTTAGTAATTATAACGCTATCAAAAATCAAAAAAAAACTAAGGCTACACTAGCACAAACTACACAACTCACTACGCAGGTATTGCCTTACAACTCTAGTGGAGATTCATCTACGGTATATATTTCGCTTAACAACGACCAATTGTTGTATGCTAAATACAACAACGATGAGGAACTTACGGCACAACTAAAAGTAGAAAGCTATCGCTTAACTAGTATGAGCAACTACGCACCCTTAGATACGTTTACCACATTGTTTACATTGCCCTTGGCACAATATAAACGACAAGCAAAAATAACACTTGCGCTTAAACTGCCCGCTACGCCTAACTTTGAAACGCCGTACAAAATTACAATAACCGATGTTAATCGTAAAAACGAAGCGCAACATTTTGTGGTGTTAAATAAAACTAATACGCTCAATCGCCAAAATTTTATACTGAGCACCTCCACACAAAACCCTTATTTTAGTAATGTATATGCCGATTCTACGCCCATTACAATAAGCCACAACAGTAGTGCTAAAAAAATATACGCACGTTATTTTAAAACAAATTTTCCTATTGCATTGCCACCCTTTAGTCTTACGCCCAATGCCACCTATAAGTTTGTGCCTGATAGTACATTTACTATTGTAGCAAACACAACTAAGCGGTTTCAACTAACAATGAAACAACAAGGGGTGTATCATTTGCAATTAGACTCATTAAAAAAAGAAGGTGTAACGTTATTTAAGTTCACACCCGATTACCCTAACGTAAGCACCGCTAAGCAACTTATACTACCTATGCGCTACATACTTAGTACGCAAGAATATGAGGAACTACTTGCTGCCACTAACCCCAAAGAAGCATTAGATAAAGTGTGGCTAAACATGGCAGGTAGCGCCAACAAAGCGCGTGAGCTTATACGTGCATATTATGGTAGAGTAAAAATGGCTAACGAAAAATACACATCATACACCGAAGGTTGGAAAACCGACCGAGGTATGTTGTACATAGTATGTGGCGAACCGCAAACTACCTACAAAAATATGGAAGCCGAAACATGGATATATGGCGAAGAAAATAATTTTAGGTCGTTAAATTTTGCCTTTGCAAAAGTAAACAATCCTTTTACTACCAACGATTATGAACTTACACGCAACGCACTATACCGAGATTATTGGTACTTAGCGGTGGACACTTGGCGTAGCGGAAAAGTATTTATGAATCAATAAGCAGCATACATTTATTAAACACTATTATTAATGAAAAAAACACTTCTTTACGCAGTATTAATAGGCTTTTCGGGCTGTACTACTAGCGCAACTAAAACAGAAAACACTACTGCTAACAATGCACAGTTTGATGCGTTTAAAAATCGTTTTGTAAGCGCACTATGGAAAGCTAATCCGCAATGGGCTACTAGCCAAGGGTTTCACGATTATGATAGTGTATTAATTATACCCAATGCAGCTAGTCGTGTTGCCGACTTAGCGTTTAACAACAGCTACTTAGATTCGTTAAAACAATTTGATATAAACCAACTAGACCAAAATAACGCCACCGATTTTGCATTGATACAAAATCAATTAAAACAAGGGGTGTGGAGTATTACTGAGTACAAATCCCACGAATGGAATCCAAGTAATTATAACATAGGAGGTTCGGTTGCCGAAATTTTAAATAATAAAAATGCTACTTTGACTATAAAAGTAGCCAACGTAAATGGCTTGCTCCGCAACATTAGCAACTATTACAGCGCAGCCAAACAAAATATAACTACACCCACGTTGGAACATACCGACCTTGCCATACAACAACTACAAGGTACGGTAAGTTATTTAGAAACTAGCGTAAATGATAGTATTAACGCCATAAAAGGAAATGCTACAGTGCTTAAAAACGCCTTAGAAGCTACCAATAATTTTATAGATTACTTGCAAGGCAAAAAAGCCCAAATGCAAAAAAATAATGTAGCGTTTAAAGATTTTAGAATTGGTAAAGAGTTGTTTTTTGCAAAATTTGAATATGAAATTCAAGCGCAATCTACTGCCGAACAAATATACAACCGAGCGTTAAAACGTAAGGAAGAACTCAACACCGAAATGGCTACATTAGCGGAGCATTGGTGGAAAAACAAAAATGCAAACGTACCACTACCTCCCAACAAAAAAGAAATGGTGCGCCAAGCTATAGCCACTATAAGCAAAACACATGTAACACGCCGAAATTTTCAAACCGAAATAGAACGTGAAATACCTTTGCTTACCGCATTTGTAAAACAAAAAAACTTACTATACATGGATCCTGCTAAGCCTTTGGTAGTGCGCAAAGAGCCCGAATGGATGGCAGGAGTAGCAGGCGCAAGTATTAGTGCGCCTGGCCCGTATGATAAAAACGGAAACACATATTACAACGTAGGTTCGTTAGCAGCCTATAGCCCCGAAGAAGCCGAAAGCTATTTGCGTGAGTATAACCAATATACCTTACAAATATTAAACATACACGAGGCTATACCTGGGCATTATGCACAATTAATATACGCTAATCAATCGCCTAGTATTATTAAAGCAATATTGGGCAATGGCGCTATGATAGAGGGCTGGGCTGTATATACTGAACGTATGATGATGGAAGAAGGTTGGGCAAAAAACACGGAGATAAACGGCACTGTGCAAGAAGATGAAATGTGGCTAATGTATTACAAATGGCACATGCGTGTAGTATGCAATACAATATTGGATTACAACACACATGTAAACAATTGGACTAAAGACCAAGCCTTAAATTTATTGATGAATGAAGCCTACCAAGAAAAAGCCGAAGCCGAAGGCAAATGGCGTAGAGCAACACTTACACAAGTACAGCTATGCTCTTATTTTACAGGCTATAGCGAGATATATGATTTGCGTCAAACTTTAAAAACAAAACAACAAGCCAGTTTTAATTTAAAAGCGTTTCACGAAAAATTATTGAGCTTTGGTAGTGCGCCTATTAAGTTTATTGCTCCTATTATGAGTAAATAAACGTAGTTATAGTTTAGATCAATTTTTTTTGCTAAACATATTCCTTTCACGGTGGCTGAGCGAAGCCCATATACGAATAAGTATAAAATTATTTTGCACCTATATAAATTTTAATTATGATTAAAAAATTAGAAATAAACGAGTTTATAGCAGGGAGCAAAAACCATGTAGTAATAGATGCACGTAGCGAAAGTGAGCACGCCAAAGGGCATATACCCAACGCACGTAACTTACCTATACTATGCAACGAACACCGAGTAATAATAGGTACGCTTTACAAACAAAAAGGACGCGAAGCCGCAGTACACAAAGGCTTTGAGTTAGTAGGCCCATTGTTTGCATCGTTTATTGATACTGCTAACCTACTAGCACCACAGCGTACAGTGTATATATATTGCGCACGTGGCGGTATGCGTAGCCACATATTAGCATGGGTGCTGGGTATGGCAGGGTTTAAAGTTTTTGTGTTAGATGGAGGCTATAAAAAATTTAGAAACTATGTACTAGACACATTTACAAGACCGTTAAACCTAATAGTACTTGGCGGAAAAACAGGTAGCGGAAAAACCGAATTGCTTAACCAACTAACCAACGCTACACACTACACTCCTATAGATTTGGAAGGGCTTGCCAACCACAAAGGCAGTGCGTATGGCGGTATAGATATGCCTGCACAAGGCACGCACGAAAATTTTGAAAACCGATTAGCAACACTATTCAACAGCCAAACACCACAACATTGTTTTGTAGTAGAAAACGAAAGTATGGGCATAGGGCAACTACGCTTACCCAAAGCGGTATATGTGCAAATGCAAGCTGCGCCTATTATAGAACTACTATTGCCCTACGAGCTACGTTTAATGCGCATAGCACACGAGTACGGCGAACTAAATAAAGAACAATTAATAACACAAACCAAAACATTAACCAAGCGTCTTGGTGGACTAAATACCCAACTTGCCATTGATGCCATAACCAATAACGAAACCAATGTGTGGATAGCCATACTTATGCAGTACTATGATAAATGTTATGCTAACGGCTTACAAAACTACAAAAACACTACTCACATACAATTAGCCATAGACCATAATTTTAACAATAACCTAAGCAAAATCCACACTGCATTACAACAACTTGTACCCCAAAATGATTGAACCCATAAAACTAACCGAATATAGCAAAATAGGCGGTTGCAGTTGTAAAATAGCTCCCGAAGTATTACACGAAATACTTAAAACAGATGTCAATTTTATTGATACTAATTTGTTAGTGGGCAATGCCTCTGCCGATGATGCCGCTGTATATAGCATCAACACCGAAGACTGCGTAATAAGCACTACCGATTTTTTTACTCCCGTAGTAAACGATGCGTTTGATTATGGACGAGTGGCCGCAACTAATGCCATTAGCGATGTGTATGCCATGGGAGGCGCACCAATAATGGCTGTGGCTATATTGGTGTGGCCAATAGATAAATTGCCTGTAGCCTTAGCACAAGAGGTGCTTAACGGTGCACGTAGCGTTTGTGCCAATGCGGGTATAGCCTTAGCGGGCGGACACTCGGTAAATGGTCCAGAGCCTATGTTTGGGCTTGCCGTTACGGGTATGATTAAAAAACAACACCTCAAAAAAAACTGTACCCCGCAAGTAAACAATATATTGTACCTAACCAAAGCAATAGGCTCGGGAGTATTAACCGCCGCACTAAAGCGTAATATATTGCCATTGGAACATTACGCAGGTTTAATTAATACGATGACTACCCTCAACAGTATAGGAGCGCTGCTTGGCAAGTTACCTTATGTACACGCCCTTACTGATGTTACAGGCTTTGGTTTGATAGGACACTTAATAGAAATGGTACAACAAACTAACGTAACGGCACGCATTAATAAAAACGCTATACCACTACTTGCAGGCGTGGACGAACTAACCAAAGCATTTGTATTTCCTGATAATACCACACGTAACTACAACGCCCACAAACACTTGGTTACAGGTATGCAAGGGCTAGATTTTCTTACGCTATGCGACCCACAAACAAGTGGCGGTTTGCTTATTGCTATTGATGCCGCTAACCAAGCCGAATTTGAACAACTATTGCAACAGCACAACCAACCGTTTTATAACATTGGTAGTATTGTAGCACAAACCACCGAATTTAAAATAGAAGTAGTGTAATACCATTATATTTTTTTAATAAAAAACAACTTTTAAATTAGTAATGGTGTATAGTTTATATTTGATTTTTGAGTGCTAATTAGTTCAATTGTAATGCAAAAAATAATAGCACAATGTTATTTGCTACACTACAAATTAAACGTACTTTCGTACTACTAAACTTTAAACACTATACATCATGCTTTTAAAAGGAAAAAGAGGAATAATATCGGGTGCTTTGGATAGCAACTCCATAGCTTGGAAAGTAGCCGAAGAAGCCGTAAAACAAGGCGCAACCATAACATTAACCAATGCCCCAATAGCTATGCGCATGGGCGAAATAAATAAGTTAGCCGAGCAATGCAACGCTACAATTATTCCTGCTGACGCTACATCGGTGCCCGAGTTGGAACATTTGTTTACCAAAAGCCAAGAGGTTTTGGGTGGTAAAATAGATTTTGTTTTGCACTCCATAGGTATGAGTCCTAACATTCGTAAAAACATTCCGTACACTGAACTTAACTACGATTTTTACAACAAATCGATAGACGTATCAGCATTGAGTTTACACAAAATGCTAAGCGTTGCTTACAAGCAAGATGCTATAAGCGAGTGGGGTTCAGTTGTGGCATTAAGCTACATAGCTGCACAACGTGTGTATCCGTTTTATACTGATATGGCCGATGCAAAAGCAATGTTAGAATCTATAGCACGTACATTTGGCTACCACTATGGCAAACATCGCAAGGTACGTGTAAACACAATATCACAATCGCCTACCAAAACTACTGCGGGTAGTGGTGTAAAAGGTATGGCCGAATTTTTTGATTATGCACAAGACCTTTCGCCACTAGGTAATGCTACGGCTGAAGATTGCGCTAACTATTGCATAAGTATGTTTAGCGATTATACACGTATGGTAACTATGCAAAACTTGTATCACGATGGCGGTTACAGCTCTACAGGCGTAAGTAACGAAATAATGGAAGGCTTAGCCAAATAATTACTGTACACTACTATACTTTTTTATTAAAATACTATTATGTTTAACAACCTAAGCGACAAACTAGAACGTGCCTTTAAAGTACTTAAAGGACACGGACAAATAACCGATATAAACGTAGCCGAAACCGTAAAAGAAATTCGCAAAGCATTGCTTGATGCCGATGTAAATTACAAAACGGCAAAAGAATTTACCGATACTGTAAAAACAAAAGCATTGGGCGCTAACGTGCTTAAAGCGGTGCAACCAGGGCAATTGCTTACCAAAATAGTTCACGACGAATTAGTGCTACTAATGGGCGGTGCGCAAGAAGATATAAAGCTAGGCGGTAATCCTACCATTATACTTATGGCGGGCTTGCAGGGTTCGGGTAAAACTACGCATTCGGGTAAGTTGGCATTGCACCTTAAAACCAAACGAGGCAAAAAACCATTGTTGGTAGCGGCCGATGTATATAGGCCTGCGGCTATGGATCAATTGCAAGTATTGGCTACGCAAATAGGGGTAGATTGCTTTATTGATAGAGAAAATAAAAACGTAATAGACATAGCCCAAAAAGCATTGGCACACGCTAAGCTAAACGGCAATAGTGTGGTAATAATAGATACTGCTGGTCGCTTGGCGGTTGATGAAGAAATGATGAACGAAATAGCAGGCTTAAAAGCTGCTATTCAACCACAAGAAATATTATTTGTAGTAGATGCTATGACGGGGCAAGATGCCGTAAACACCGCAAAAGCATTTAACGACCGATTAGATTTTGATGGTGTAATACTTACCAAATTAGATGGTGATACCCGTGGAGGTGCTGCATTATCTATACGTTCGGTAGTAAATAAGCCTATTAAATTTATTGGTACTGGCGAAAAAATGGAAGCCTTAGACGTGTTTTATCCTGAACGTATGGCGGATAGAATATTGGGTATGGGCGACGTAGTTTCGTTGGTAGAACGTGCGCAAGAGCAATTTAATGCTGAAGATAATAAACGCATACAACAAAAAATATCACAAAATAAATTTGACTTTGATGATTTTCTTAATCAGTTAAATCAAATAAAACGTATGGGTAATGTAAAAGATTTAATGGGAATGATACCAGGCGTAGGCAAGCAAATAAAAGATGCTGATATAGACGAAAATGCCTTGGTAGGTGTAGAAGCTATTATACAAAGTATGACCCCAAAAGAACGCCGTAACCCCGATATACTTAACGGTAGCCGCCGTAAGCGCATAGCCGATGGTAGCGGAAGTAGCGTACAGGAAGTAAATAAGTTATTAAAACAATTTGAAGATATGCGCAAAATGATGCGTATGATGAACGAAAAAGGAGGTATGGCTAAGATGATGCGCAATATGCCAAACATGCCTAAAATGCCGTTTTAATAGGACTGTAGCACATTACAAAACTAAAAACATAATTCCCGCTTTGTCGTGCTGACGAAAGGAAGCATCTCTACCACAACACAGAGGCTTAATACAACGGCATAGCACAGCGGGAATTTTTTATGTAAAAGAATAATTGAAAAAAAAACATACTGCCATTGCTTAACCAAATTAAAAAATTAGAAGCCGCTTTAGCGCATGCTGAGGTACTAAACACTAAAGTATCTGCGGCTAATGTGGCGTGGCATATAGACCATTCGTTGCGTGTAATAATAGGCATTTGCAACACACTTGCTAAGGCTAACCCTGCGGAATACAAGTGGAAATTTAGTTTTTGGCGCACCATTATTATGTTTAGTGGGCGTATGCCACGAGGCAAAGGAAAAGCCCCAAAGGCAGTAGTAGCCACTGATGCCATAACTACACAAAGTATAACAGAGCAACTAACCAAAGCCAAGCAGGCCATACAACAATTGGACACATTGCCTGCCAATAGTTTTTTTAAACACCCTTATTTTGGTTTGCTTAATTTAAAACCAAGTATTGAATTTTTGCATTTACATACTAATCATCATTTGGGGATAATTGATGATATTGTGAGGGGAAAATAAATAAAATGATTATGAAAATTACACTATTCCTATTACTGCTTCCTGTTTTTTCTTTTGGACAGATGATTGAAGATAAATATCAATCAATTCTAATAAGAAATCCTTATAGTACTCCTGTTCCATTTTGGATTCCTTCAAAAGAAGAAACTACAACGGCTTTAATTGCAGTTGATAATTATTTAAAATCAAATATATACTCAAAAGCTGAGCTTGATAGTTTAAGCAAAAGAGATGATTATACATTTGCAATAGATTATATACCACAAATTATAGGGCTCTTAAAAAACAAGCAATACTGTGTTCAAATAATGGGTCAGTATTACAAAAAAAAGAAATATATATATTTTAGTTTTAGAGGTTTAGATGAATTTTTTTCTAATGAAAAAAAGATTGTAATTGCACCAAAGAAGGCTTATTTATAAAGGATAAAGCAAATGAAAAAATTATTTTTGTGCATGATGGTGGTCACTATTTTTGGAGAATTGAGTATGATTTAGAAACAAAAAAATGCAGGTATTTTAAATGCAATAGTGTAGGTTAATTTTACATAAACTGCCGCATGCTTGTACAAATAATAATGAATAGCCACAAGCAAAATCAACAAAACAATTACAACATAAAATATAGTTTTATAAATGGTTAAAACCATTGTAAAATTAGGCGTAAATAACCACATAGCCCACGGTTTAAACCGTGGGCTATAAATAAATAACGAGTAACAGCAACCGTTTTAACGGTTTTAAAACAAAAAACGAAAAGAATAATTACCATTAACCTAAATGCAATTACAACATAACAACACCATTTTTAATACCATAAAAGAACTCATAGTGCTATCTCGGCAACGTGCGTACCGTATGGCTAACGCTACATTATTAGAAACCTATTGGAACATAGGCAAACTAATAGTAGAAGATGAACAACAAGGAAATGCTAAAGCCGAATACGGCAAAGCCACATTAAAAAACTTAGCCACACAGCTTACTTTGGAGTTTGGTAAGGGCTTTGATGATAGCAATTTAAGAAATATGCGCTTGTTTTATAAAGCCTTTCCAATTTGGAACGCATTGCGTACCGAATTGAGTTGGACACATTATCGCTTACTTTCTAAGGTAGAGGGGGATAGATTGAGATTTGAACTGGATAATAATTAGAAATTTATGGATTTTAAAATTATAAAAAACGATTTATTACCTGAATATCTAAACGCAATTCCACAGGGTTTGCACGAAGCATTTAATGCTTTGCAAGATGCCGAAATATCTACTGATACATTTAGTTTTTATACTTCGGTAGCATCAGTATTTTCAAGTAAAATAGAAGGCGAAAACATTGAATTAGACAGTTATATAAAACATAAAAAATTTGGCATTGAGTTTTTGCCCGATTACACCAAAAAAATTGATGACTTGTACAGTGCCTATACTTTTGCCAAGACTAACGTACTTAATAAAGCTAATATAAGCAAAGCACATAAATTGTTGAGTAAGCACATTGTTGCCAAACACCAGCAAGGAAAATTGCGCATACACAACATGTATGTAACTTCGCCAAATGGTAAAATTGAATATGTGGCCACTTCGCCTTATGAAGTGGAAGCCGAAATGAAAAAATTGTATAGTGATATTGAATTACTTTTGAAACAAGACCTAAGCATACAAGAAGTTTTCTTTTTTGCGTCAATGCTTCATTTAGTTTTTGTAAAAATTCATCCTTGGAACGACGGCAATGGCAGAACTGGACGACTGTTAGAAAAATGGTTTTTAGGACAAAAATTAGGCGAAAAAGCATGGTTTGTTCCCAGCGAAAGAAACTATTACGAGCAACATCAAACTTACTACAATAACATTAGGGCTTTAGGTTTAGAATATCCTGAACTTGATTACGGCAAAGCTCTTCCTTTTTTAGTTATGTTACCCAGTTCCTTCCTGCGTTAAATAACCGTATTGGCTACAGCATAGCGTCTTACGTTTTATACTCCTGTTAATTATGCTAAAGTTGTTTGTTAAACACTATTTTTGATGAAATTTTAAACCAAATTATGTACCTATATAACTATGAAAATTACAAGCAACAACTACACAAGCGAGACGCTTGCGGTAGCGAAGGGGATTTGAACTGGATAATAAAAACTAATTTAAAATGCTACAATTATTTATATTTATTGGATTACAAATTATTATAAACATAATTGTAAACTTGGTATTAATTGATCTAAATAAAAAAAACATTATGTCGTTTGCACCATTGTTTTTTGTGCTATTTCTAATAATCTATTCTTTTTTTAGCTGGAAAATTTTAGACTATACACTTACTCCACAAGATGTAGCTCTCAACCCTTGCGGAACAGGAACTCTCTATGTATATGGATTTTTATTTCAATGGTTACCTGGACTCCCAATAGTTTACTTTATGCAAAAAAGAATAAATAAAAAATACTTTACTAAATAAATAAAAACCAAAAAAAAATGAAATTACTATACACATACCTTAAACGCTACTGGAAATTAGTGTTTGTAGCATTAGGTTTAGCTACTATTAACCAATGTTTTTCGTTGCTTGACCCTTACGTAACAGGGCATTTGGTGGACGAGGTAATAAACAAACACGCCTTGTTAGACAAAAACAATTTTATGCGCCTTGCTATGTTTTGGATAGGCTGTAGCATAGGCGTTACAATGGTATCAAGGGTTGCGAAAAATTTCCAAGATTATGTAGTAAACGTAATAGTACAAAAACTAGGCGCACAAGTATATGCCGATGGTTTAAAACACTCGTTGGAACTGCCTTACAGCACGTTTGAAGATCAACGCAGTGGTGAAACGCTTAACATATTACAAAAAGTACGTGTAGATACCGAACGCCTAATATCTGCATTGGTAAACACTATGTTTACCAGTTTGGTGGGTTTAATATTTGTAATTATTTATTCGTGGAGCATAAGTTGGAAGGTAAGCGTAATTTACTTTACAGCTGCACCTATCATAGCTATATTGAGTTCAGCATTGAGCAAAAAAATTAAAAAAATACAATTTAAAATAGTAGCTCAAACGGCGTCACTGTCGGGTTCTACCACGGAGTCGTTACGCAATATTGAACTCATAAAAAGTTTAGGATTAAGCAAGCAAGAAATAGAACGCTTAAACCAAACTACCTTTAAAATATTAGGTTTGGAACTGGCTAAAGTAAAATACATACGCAGTATGAACTTTTTGCAAGGTACTACCGTGCAGTTTACCCGCAGTGTTATGGTATTTGTGTTGTTGCTACTTATTTTTAATAGCACCATTACCCCAGGGCAGTATTTTACGTTTTTATTTTATTCATTTTTTATATTTAATCCCTTGCAAGAAATGGGTGGTATTATTATGATATATCGTGAGGCCGAAATATCGTTGAATAACTTTGAAGCCCTTATGAATACGCCTATTGAAGCCAAACCATTACACCCTAAAGAATTAATAAACTTAGATACATTTGAATTTGATAACGTAAGTTTTAAGCACAATACTGCACGTACCAATGCCTTGAGTAATATTTCGTTTAAAGTAAACAAAGGCGAAACCATAGCATTTGTAGGGCCTAGCGGAAGTGGAAAAAGTACATTAGTAAAATTATTAGTGGGCTTATACAAACCCAACGAAGGACAAATACTGTACGACAACATTACGGGCGATGATTTGAACTTAGATCAATTGCGTGAGAAGATAGGCTTTGTAACCCAAGAAACACAGCTGTTTGCAGGTACTATACGCGAAAATTTATTATTCGTAAAACCCAATGCTACTGATGACGAAATAACGGAAGTACTAAAAAAAGCAAGTTGCGAAAAACTACTTGCGCGTGCTGATAATGGTTTAGATTCGTTGATAGGAGAGGGGGGAGTAAAAGTTTCGGGAGGCGAAAAACAACGCTTGAGTATAGCACGTGCATTGCTACGCAACCCGTCGTTGCTGGTGTTTGACGAAGCTACATCATCGTTAGATAGTTTAACTGAAGAAGATATTACCAACACCATTAAAGAAATAAACTTACAAGCTAAAGCCATAACTATACTTATAGCACACCGTTTAAGTACTATAATGCACGCTAATCGTATATTGGTATTGGAGCATGGCAAGATTATTGAAAGCGGTTCGCATGAACAATTATTATCCGAAAAAGGCTTATATTACGCTATGTGGCGACAACAAATAGGTGAACGTAAACATGAAAAAAACGCTTAACAAAATAATACTATTACTCCTCTTATTAAGTCCTTGTGTTACTACGGTTGCACAGGACTTAATTACATTTAAAGGCAAAATAACTGATGCCAAAAACAATGCGCCACTATACTATTCTATAATTGTAAACAAGCGTACCAATACAGGCGTTACTAGCAATGTAGATGGCACGTTTACTATTCAAGTATTAAAAACGGATACTTTACTTATATCATCAAGTGGTTATGCGCTGCGCAAACTACCTGTAAGCAAGGCGTTGGAGCAAATAGTGATGAATGGAAGTACAGCTGATGCTACTATTGCAATGAATAATTTACAATATACACTGCGAGGCATTACCATAAAACCTGATATTGATTTAGAAGATTTTAAAAAGCAACTCAAAAAAATAAAAACACCAGAGGCAGATAAGTATGCCAAAGCAAGTTCGTTTGCCAATGCGTTTCAATCGCCTATTACCTACCTCTACGAAACATTTAATAGATTAGAAAAAAGCAAACGTCTAGTAGAGCAACTTACCAATGATGACAATCGTTTGGAGCTACGACGGGCATTATTTAAAACCTATATGTTTGAAAACTATGAGGTACTTAACCCCAATCAGTTAGATGCGTTTATACGTTTTTGTAATTTTACCGATGGCTATATAAAACAAAGTACCGAGTACGAATTAGCATCAGCCATTAAAAAAAACTACTATGCTTATACTAATCAAAATGATTATGTAAAGTTTAGGAATTAATTACAAATTAATTACGAATTAAAAATTACGAATTACGTAAAAATCAACGCAACAAAAAACTCCCCGAAACACTGCGCTTTTAATCTGCGCCCCTCTGTGAGAAACTAATTTGAAAATTTGATGATGAGCTAATTTGAAAATAACGCCACGGTGGCTGAGCGAAGTCGAAGCCCAAAAAACTCAGCGAAACACTGCGCTTTTAATCTGCGAAACACTGCGAGAAACCAACCCTACAAAAACATAAAACCAAATGCACATATTTACCACCATAACATCATTACAAAAATACATAACCGACCAAAAAAAAAACGGAGCAACTATAGGTTTTGTACCCACTATGGGTGCATTACACGCAGGGCATATTTCGCTTATAGCGCAAGCCTTGCAAGAGTGCACAGTAGTAATATGTAGCGTGTTTGTAAATCCTACACAATTTAACAACGCTGCCGACTTACAAAAATATCCACGCACGCTCGAAGCGGACACTGCACTATTAGCCAAAAATGGCTGTACAGCCGTGTTTGCACCCAGTGCCGAAGAAATGTACCCTAACGGAAACAAAACAATGTTAGCATTTGATTTAGGTACGTTAGATACCGTAATGGAAGGCGAAAGCCGACCTGGACATTTTGCAGGAGTGATAACTGTGGTAGATAAATTGTTTAATGCTGTACAACCCAACATAGCTTATTTTGGACAAAAAGATTTTCAGCAATTAGCCGTAATAAATGCAATGACAAAAGTACTACACCCTACAATTAAAATTGTGGGTTGCGCTACTATGCGTGAAGTAGATGGCCTAGCTATGAGTAGCCGTAACACTAGACTCGACGAACATTGGCGTAGAGAATCGGTACAGATATTTAAAATACTTACACACGCCAAAACGCTTGCTACCAAAGGCATTGAACCCAATGTAATAGTACAAATAGCTATTGAAAATTTTTCGCACACACTGTTGCAGTTAGACTATTTTGAGCTTGTAAACGGCAACACATTATTACCAGCTACCAACTACACACAACCCTGTGTGCTATGTGTAGCAGCTTATGCAGGCGATGTACGCTTAATAGACAATATGCGAGTAGAGTAAAAAAATATTAATCAACATTTTCTTTTACTTAATTCTATGAACAAATTAATTTTCACTTGCTTATTTTTATTTTTAATAAACAGTGCTTTAGCTCAAAGCAAAAGTGCTGAAGATACTGCATTTACTCGCATTGAAGGCAATATAACTAATTTGCAACAATACCGAAATACAGACACTACTACTTACAAAAATCAGTTATACACACTTACAAAAACAATAGCACGTCTTACCAACAATACGAGCAAAGCCAAAGCATATTTACTTGTGGCTCGCTATGGTTTAATAAATAATAATTATGCTGAAATAACCAGCTATACAGCACAAGTTTTAAAAATAGCTTCTGTTACACACGACGCTAAACTAATAACTAAGGCCTATTATTTTTTGGGTTCGGCATACTTAAACAAAGAGCGCTATACTACCTCTATTAGTTATTTTATACAGTCGTTAAAAATGGCTGATAAGACTAATGATACCACAATGAAAGCGCATATAAACTCTGCGTTTGGCACGGTATACGAACGCTTAAATAAAATGGATTCGGCACGTGTGTATTATGAAAAATCGCTCCGTTATTTTACGCAAAAAAAAGATTCTGCTTTTATTCAAACGGGTTTAGTTAATTTGGGCAGTGTATTAATTACGCAAAACAAATACACACAAGGCTTTACGTATTTGCATCAAGGCTTAGCAATAGCAAAACACAGAGGCGATGTAATAACTGAAGCTACTATATTGTACAATATTGCCAATGCCTATGAGCGCAAAGGTAATTTGGACAGTGCTTTAATGTATGCGCAGCGTTCACTTAGTATTTGTAAGCAAAATAATTTTGTAAAAGAACAATTGTTTGGGCAAACATTATTAGCCGCTATTGAGTTAAAACAAAAAAAATATAACGCTGCAATAAACTACTGCAAAAGCGCATTGCCACTGGCCATACAACTGAGCAATACTCCCATTATTATTACGCTGTATCAAATGTTAGTAGATGGGTATAAAAACACAAATGAATACGAAAATGCGTTTAAATACAGTAGTTTACTTACTCAACTAAAAGACAGTGTTTACACCATAGAAAACAACAACTATATAGAAGAGTTAAAACAAAAATATAATTTAGATCAAAAAAACACTGAACTACAATTAACCAAAAAAATTGTAACACAAGAAAAACAAAGCAACACCCAAAAAACAATAATTATAATAGCCTTGCTAGTTGCCGCTGTTAGTGGAATATTTGTAGTAAGAGCAACTCAAAAAAAGAATAAAATAAATAACGAATTGGCATTAGAAAAAGCTGAGAACGAAAAACAAAATAGTTATTTTGAAGCGTTTATTAACGGGCAAGAAAAAGAAAAAACCCGCATAGCTGCCGACTTACACGATGGATTAGCTCAAAACTTAGTGCTGCTAAAATTAGGTATAAGTAGTTTAAAAATAGATAACACCGAGCAACAAAACCAGTTAAACAATTGTGCTAATGATATAGATACAATGATAAATGAAACACGTAAAATAGCCCATGATATGATGCCCGATGTGCTTATAGATTTGGGATTGCAAAAAGCAATACGAAGTTTGGTAACAGCCATAAATAATAGTCATACAACACTTAGCATTAATTTTACAGTAGCTACTCCTTACATAAAAGCCGATAATACTTACGAAATTCAACTATACCGCATTACACAAGAGCTTATTAATAATATTATAAAACACGCCAATGCCACGCAATGCCACATACACCTTGATGCTAGCCAAACTTACATAACACTACAAGTAAAAGATAATGGTAAAGGATTAGATACATTTGCACAAAGCAATGGCATAGGACTTAAAAATATTTACACACGTGTAAATAGTATAAAAGGTACTACAACTATAGATAGTGAGGCAAAAAAGGGCACTACATTTACTATTACTATTACAATACCAATAACAATAACAGCTTTAGTTTAAACAATGGAATATACCCCTACAAAAATACTACTGGTTGATGACCACGAACTAATACTAACGGGCTTGCAAGCATTGTTAAACCAAGAGCCTAACCTACAAGTAGTAGCGCTAGCTAATAATGGTGTAGCCGCATTAAATCTATTAAAAACACATGCTGTTGATATTGTAATTACTGATGTAAAAATGCCCGAAATGAATGGCATAGTACTTACACAAAACATAAAACAACAGTACCCTGCAATTAAAGTATTGGTACTTACCTTATACAACGACAGAGAATATGTAACTGAAATATTAAACGCCGATGCCGATGGGTATTTGCTAAAAAATGTTGGACAACAAGAACTCATAAAAGCCATTAACCATATTGTAAACAACGGTACGTATTATTCGCAAGAAATTGTTTCTATTTTAAAAACAGAAATGAAAGAAAAACAAACTCAACATACTACGTTACAAGAATTATCAAAGCGAGAGTTGGAAATTATAAATTTAATATGCCAAGAATATTCTAGCAACGAAATAGCCGAAAAGTTATTTATAAGTAAAGCCACAGTTGATGTACACCGCAAAAATATTTTACAAAAAACAGGCGTTAAAAACTTAGTAGGACTTATTCGTTTTGCATTGCAAAATGGTATAGTACAAGGGTTTTAAGTTTTATAGCTACTTGTAAAATACCTACTTATAGGTAGTAAAATTTATTAGTAGTAAGTATTGTAGAATTTTAAATATAGACTATGTTTGTACTATATTAATTAATCAAACAACTAAAACCCAATAACACTATGAAAAAATTAAAATTAGTACAAGCCGTATTGTTACTTACACTTGCAGTAAACACGCTATTGCCCAGCTGTAAGAAAAACAAAACAGAAGAAACGCCAGCCACTACCACTACGCCAGTAACAACAACTCCAGCTGCCGCAGCTAAAAAAGCAGGCACGTTAGTTATTGATAACGGAGCTACATCAGTAAATGTAGATGGTAACATAACTTACAGTGCTACATTAGTAAAAACCGATGGTACATTTACTGTACTTACAAGTGGTGTTACATGGTCAGTATCAAGCACAAGTGTAGGTAGTTTTTCGGGCGGTATATTTACACCAATAGCAGCAGGGCTTAGTACCATACAAGCCAGTTACACTCTTGATGGTATAACCTATACTGCCGCTGCACCTATAGTTATAACAGCTGCTGCGCCAAGTATATTTGCAGTAGCACCAAGTGCTATTATATATGAAGTAGGTGGCACACCTATACAGTTAGAAACCATATACATAGGCTCAGGTTCGGCTACGTATAGTTTTTCAACAGATAATGCAAGTGTAGCTACTGTAAGTAGTACTGGTTTAGTATCTTTTGTGGCAGCTGGTTCGGCTATTATTAAAGTTACAGGTAATGTAAACGGGTCGGCTACCGAAGTACTTGTTCCTGTATTAGTAATAGGTGCACCCACAGTAACATTGCCAATAGCCAAGGTAACACTTACACCTGTTAGTACTGAATTGTTTAAAAACGAAACGCAACAATACGTAGCCAAAGCATATAATTCTGACGGAGTAGATGTAACTGCAAACTATTCATTTACTTGGGAAATAAAAGCACAAGATGCTGACGAGCCAGTACCTGCTACCATTAGCAACACAGGTTTAGTTACAGCTACTACTACTGGCGATGCTTACATTACAGCATCAGCGGGAGGCTTCCACGCTAAGGCAGAACTAATAGTAAACCCTGATACTATTATAATGATAACTCCATTTATGGTAGGGCTTGGCGGTTTTGATTTAATGACATTTCAACCTAACCCCGATACACAAAGTTTAACAGCTAAAACATACAAAGTAGATAGAAACGCATACAAAACTGGGCAAGCCAATTACTTGAGTTTAATTGCCAATCCATCAAATTTACGTTGGTCGTTACCATTAACAGGTATGCCTATGATAGATCAATTTTATGATTTGTTTACCATAACCAATAACACTACGGCAGGCACCGATATTACCAAAAAACAAAATGCAGTAGGTTCTACCGTACTTATAGCAGACTCGCCAGGTTCGGGCATAGCACCAGGTATTTCTATGGTAACAGTACAATAATATTGAGCTAAATAACACTTAATACCCAAGTGTAACAATAGCCCCCATTTATAATTAACGTTATAAATGGGGGCTATATAATTGTGTGTTTTTGCATAAAAAAATATTGTGTAAGTAATTACAATTATTTATTATCCCTAAACGATTGGTTGCAAACGTAATTCGTAATTTTTAATTCGTAATTGGTACTTACCGCACCTTTCTTTTTTTAAATTTGTAGCTTATTACAACACTTTACAATGGAAAAATTTGATTTATGTATTATAGGCGGAGGCCCATCAGGATATGCAGCAGCAATGCGTGCGTTAGACTTTAACAAAAAAGTATTATTAATAGAAAAAGATAAACTAGGCGGTGCAGGTCTTTACAATGGTGCGTTGTGGAGCAAAACCATGTGGGAATATTCGCAGCGTGTAGCCGCCACGCGTGAAGTTGTACCCACGTATGAAGTGTGTTATAATGATGTAAAAAAACAATTAGACGAAGCCCTAACCGAGCGACGTGAGCAAATGATGAAACAAACATTATTGCTACAAGAGCGCAGTAATGATACCCAAACCCTACGTTACATAAAAGGTACAGGCAAAATGCTTAGTGCCAACAAAGTACAAATACAAAGCGACTTAGGTACATTTGAAATTGAAACCGAATACATTATGCTTGCTACGGGTAGTCGCCCACGCAAGCTTGATCATATTAACATTGATGAGCAAACAATATGCACCAGCGATGGTTTAAATAATTTTGAAGATTTCCCCAAAAGCTTAGTAATACTAGGTGCTGGAGTAGTAGGTTGCGAGTTCGCAACTATATTTAGTAATTTTGGAAAAACCAAAGTGCATCTTATTGATAAGGCAGATAGAATACTTCCGTTTGAAGACGAAGATGTATCGAGCACCGTTACCGAAAACTTAGAAAAAAACGGAGTAGTCATACACAAGAATAGTAGTCTTGTGCGTATGGAAATTAAGGACGACAAAGTAGAATACGAACTATTATATACTGATGGTCGCCGAGAAATTATTAGTGTAGAAAAAGCATTAATATCAGTAGGACGTGTGGGAAATATTGAAAACATTGGCTTAGAGGAAGTGGGTGTTACGCTAAGTGCAAAATTAAATATACAAGATAGCGATACGCAAACCAACATACCCAACATATTTGTAGCAGGCGATTTAACAAGTCAAATGGCATTGGTACACGTAGGCGAACGTGAAGCACGACACGCCGTGGTACGTATGTTTGACAAGGTTAAAAAGCCAATAGAGTACAGTAACATAAGTACCATAATGTTCCTAAACCCAGAGGTAGCAAGCCTTGGCATGGGACAAGACGAAGCCAAAAATAAAAACATACCTGTAAAAGTAGTTAAGATAGATTACTCACTTATAGCCCGCGCTATTGCCATGCGCAAAACCAAAGGCTTTTTTAAAATTATAGTAAGTAATGATAAGGAAATGAAAATATTAGGTATGCGTGCCGTGGGCGAGCATGCCAGTAGCGCTATACAGGCCATTGCTTACTTAATGTACACTAATCAAGGTATTGAGGATTTAGCAAATATGATGCACCCGCATCCTTCTATTATAGAGGGAATACAAGAGTGCTTACGTATGCTACTCAAAAAATCAATATACAAACCATCAGTATTTAAAGATAAATTACAAGCCTTTAGCTGTGTTGATGGTTATTGTACTCCTATCGAATTTATTGATTAATTTACACACTAAAAACAACGATAACTATGAAATATTTACCAATAGCTTCCGAATTATTTATTACCAATCGTGCTAAATTTATTAAGCACCTAAAACCAAATAGTGTTGCCATATTTACCAGCAACGACGCCATGCCTACCAATGCCGATGGTACTATGGGCTTTCGCCAAAATAGCGATTTATTTTACCTTACAGGTATAGACCAAGACAACACAATGCTTGTACTATACCCTGATGCTGTTACTAAAGAATATAAAGAAATAGTATTCGTAAAAGAAACCAACGAACACATAGCAATATGGGAAGGTGCAATGCTTAACAAAGCGCAAGCAACCGAGGTAAGTGGTATTGAAAACGTACAGTGGGTAAGTAGTTTTAAAGGTGCATTACAAACATTTATTTATCAAGCGGAGCATATTTATTTGAATGCCAATGAACATGCACGCCAAGGCAATGTAACGCAAACAGCGCAAGACCGCCTTAATGCGTGGGTAAAAGAAAAATATGCACTACATAAAACCGAACGCAGTGCGCCTATTATGCACCGCATTAGAGCCATAAAAACCGAACACGAATTAGCACTTATACAACACGCTTGCAACATTACCGAAAAAGGTTTTCGCCGCTTATTACCCTTTGTAAAACCAGAGGTAATGGAGTACGAAATAGAAGCCGAACTCATACACGAATTTGTACGTAATAGGTCGCAAGGTTTTGCTTATGGACCAATAATAGCAAGTGGTTTCAATGCGTGTGTGTTGCACTATGTAGATAATAATAAAGCATGCAAAGCTGGCGATGTAATACTACTTGATGTAGCTGCCGAATACGGAAACTATGCAAGCGATATGACCCGTTGTTTGCCTGTAAGTGGGCGTTTTACGCCTCGCCAAAAAGCGGTGTATAATGCGGTACATCGTGTAATGAATGCTTCAATAAAAATGCTTACTGTAGGCAATACATTCGAAAAATATAATATTGCCGTAGGCGAATTAATGACCGAAGAATTATTGCAATTGGGCTTAATAACTACAGAGGAAGTAAAAGCGCAAACTGAAAAATTACCCGCTTACAAAAAATATTTTATGCACGGCACGTCGCACTTTTTGGGCTTAGATGTACATGATGTAGGGATGTTTCAAGAGCCAATGCAAGCAGGTATGGTATTTACCTGCGAACCAGGCATATACATACGTGAGGAAAATTTGGGTATTCGCTTGGAAAACAACATACTTATAACTCCAACTGGTCAGCTCGATTTAATGGCTAATATACCAATTAATGCTGATGAAATAGAGGAGTTGATGAGCAAATAATTTAGCTTTGAAAACCAACAATTATTTTTTACATTTAACGGCTCGTAGTTTATTCTACGAGCCGCTATTTTTTTAATCAAATGAAACGTTTTCTTATACATATTGTTTTTAGTATGTGCTGTATTTTTACAGCTATAACAGTCTATGCACAACAATCTGCTGACGATTTATACAAGTATCACAACTACAAAGAAGCAGCTAAAAAATTTATAACACAAGCTGCACAAAATAAAACCAATCCCGATTGGAATTTTAAAGTAGGTAAATGTTATTTGGAAATGAATGGCGAAAAAAAGAAAGCAATACCCTACTTTGAAGCAGCTATACAAAATAATTATAAAGACAATGAGGTTGTAAAATTATTGGGGCGTGCGTTTCATTACGATTATCAGTTTGACAAAGCTATAGAGCAATACAACAAATATTTATTAAAACCCAAAAAAGGCGAAAAGGAAGTAGTGCTACGCCTCATTGAAATGTGTAACAATGGCAAGGAGTTAATGAAAAACCCGCTTGATGTTACCTTTACACATTTGGGAAAAGAAATAAACTCGGAGTACCCTGATTATTATCCGTTTTTACCATTTGACGAAAGTTACTTGCTATACACCACACGTAGGGTAGGCGGTATAAAAGATGCAGACGGATTATACACGTCCGACATATACATAAGCGAAGTTAAAAACGGAATTTGGACAAAAGGAAAAACCGTAGGGAGTAGCATTAACACCAAAGAAGATGAGCAATGTGTGGGCTTAACTTCCGACGGTAGTAGAATGATTGTGTATGTAGAACACGAAAAAGTATTTGGGGATATTTATTTAAGCACCATCAACAAAAAACGCCAATTTGCAATAGCCGACCCTTTGCCTTTGCCTATTAATTCTACCGCATTAGAAAGTGCAGCAAGTATTAATATTGAGGGCAATGTTATTGTATTTGCAAGCGACCGACCAGGCGGGTACGGAGGTACGGATATTTACATGTCGCGTATGTTGCCCGATAGTGCATGGAGCGAGCCGCAAAATATGGGGCCAAGCATTAACACCATATATGAAGAAGATTTTCCACAATTTTCGGAAGATGAAAAAACACTTTACTTTAGTTCGCAAGGGCATAATTCTATGGGCGATTTTGATATTTTTAAATCAACCTACGATGATAAAAAAGCAAAATGGCAAACCCCACAAAACATTGGTTACCCAGTAAACACCACTGCCGATGATATGCACTATGCCGTAAATAAAACCGAACGTGAAGCCTATATATCTACCATACGCGAAGGTGGATTTGGCGATTATGACATTTGGAAAATAATATTTAATACTGCTGAAGCAAAACTTACGTTTATAAAGGGTACGGTTTATGTAAACGATACGCTTACCTACGCAACTGATGATATTGAACTGAAAATAATAAACAAAGCAACAGGCGAAATTGTGCACAAAGATGCGTTTGTGTATAAAGCTGCAAAAAAGAAATTTAACCTTGCCTTAGAAGCAGGTACTTACATCATAAGTGCTGAACCATTGGGATACCAAAAAGCCGAAAAAGAATTTACCGTTAT
This sequence comes from Bacteroidia bacterium, assembly GCA_040080595.1. Classification (GTDB taxonomy): domain Bacteria; phylum Bacteroidota; class Bacteroidia; order UBA4408; family UBA4408; genus JACMRI01. The sequence continues at coordinate 24,309 of JBEBIC010000011.1, forward strand.
GGATAAAGTAGATTTTCAGCAAGTACTATTTTTACCTTTAATGTTAAAGAAAACAGGAAGTGTAGCGCCTGCAAAAAATACAAAGCCAACTAAACCAAAATCGTAAAAAAAACGATTGCTAAAAATTGCATAATTATGAAAACAATATTTATATACTTAGCCATTATACTACTTGCATTTAGCGAGCGTGTATGTGCGCAAGCCGAAAAACTTTCGGCAAAAGAATATTATGAATATACCGATTATGTAAATGCACTCCCCGAATATATAAAACTACTTAAAGCAACTCCAAATAACGCTGAATACAATTACAGAATAGGTTATTGCTATTTAAAACTATATGGAGATAGAAGTAAATCTATCCCTTATTTTGAAGCTGCAATAAAACAAAATTTTTCTAACCCTGATGTATATTTACAACTTGGTAAAGCACTTTGCATTAATAACAAATTTGACGAGGGAATAAAGCAACTAAAATTATTCATTGAAAAAAATCCAAAGAAAGATGTTGCTATTGCTGAGCGTATGATAGAATCGGCAGAGTATGCCAAGGTAGCTATAAAAAAACCAATAAATATTACGTTTACCAATTTGGGTAAAGAAGTAAATTCTAAGTACCCTGATTATTATCCATTTGTATCCAATAACGAAGGCGCACTTACATTTACCTCACGCCGAGAAACCAATATGGGTAGTATGATTGGAGCTTTGGGTTACAAAACAGCCGATATTTATTTTAGTAAAGTAGTAAATGGAGTGTGGACAAAAGCAAAATCGGCAGGAGTACCATTAAATACTGCCGAAGATGAACAATGCGTAGGTATGAGTGCTGATGGAAAAACAATGATGGTGTATTACGAAAGTGTGGATATACACGGAGATTTGTTTCAAACCTATTCGCCCAAAGGCAAGAGTTTTCCTAAACCTAGTCCGCTATCCGAAAACATAAATACTGAAGATATAGAAACTGAAGCTTGCCTAAATCCAGACAATAACGTACTTTATTTTGTGAGCGACAGACCAGGAGGAAAAGGGGGGACGGATTTGTATTTTTCAAAAGTACTTCCTGACGGTACATGGGGAATACCAACCAATTTAGGGAATAATATAAATACACCTTTTGGAGAAGCATTTCCAATATTATCGCAAGATGCGCAAACACTTTATTTTGCAAGCGAAGGGCACAATAGTATGGGAGGATACGATATTTTTAAAACCCAATGGGACACTACAAAAAAAGAATGGGGAATGCCCGAAAACATAGGCTATCCGTTAAATACTGCAGACGATAATATGCAATTTACACTTGCTGGCAATAACCGAGACGGATACGTATCAGCGTATCGCAAGGAAGGATTGGGAGATTTGGATATATATAAAGTAACATTTAACGACGAAGAAAACAATAAAATTACTGCCATTAGAGGTAAAGTAATATTGGGCGATAGCTTGTATAAAGGAACTTACAAAACTACCGTAACCTTACTAAATATGGATAGTGGCGAGGAAGTGGAAAGTAAGCAAGTAGGTAGCCGAAATGGTAGATTTATATTCGTAGTGGACGTTGCAGGTAAATACAAACTAATCGCTGAAGAGCCTGGTTTTCCCAAATACGAAGAGGAAATAATAGTGTTTGACAAATCGGACTTTACACCAGAAATTGTTAAAAACGTAAGGCTAATGAAAGGTGGAACTAATGCGTCTGTTAAAACTCCCTCTCCTCCCAAAAAAACAAAATAACGAACGCTAATTTTTTTAATTTAAACTACTCAACAAAAAGCAAGATTGCTACAATTAAATTCTATATCTAAATTCATTAAAACACTATGTATAACCAGCGTAGTGTTATTGGCGTGTATGACTAATAAGTCGTATGCCCAATGGAAATTAGATGTAGAAGCTACCATTAAAAAAGATGGTAAAAAGCTAGAGGGAGTTAATGTGGCATTACTTAAAAATGGAACTGAAGTAGAAAAAGTAACCACTGCCGTTAATGGAAAATTTGCATTTAGATTAGACCCTAATGCTGATTATACCCTTAAAATGAGTAAGCCTGGGCATGTAAGTAAAATGGTAAGCATTAATACTAAAAATATTCCTGCGGAGGAAATGACAAGTGGCGAAGATGGAGCTTTTGCAGGCTGGGAAGTTACTTTGTTTGAAGAGATTAAAGGGATAGATTATGCAATATTAAACCAACCAATAGCCAAAATATCTTACGACCCTGCTTCTGGCGGGTTTGATTATGATAAAGCATATACCAAAACAGTACAGTCGCAACTATCTACATTAAATAAAGAATACGAGGCGAAGAAAAAAGAAAGCGAAAATAAAGCAGGCGAAGAGGCTAAAAACAAAGCACTCGCAGAAGCTAAAGCAGCAGCCGATGCTGCAAAGGCTAAGGCAGATGCGGAAACAAAAGCCAAGGCAGACGCTAAACTAAAAGCAGCCGCCGATGCCAAAGCCGCTGCGGATAAACTTGCTGCCGATAAAGCCAAGGCAGATGCTGAAGCCAAAAAGAAATTAGAAGACGAAGCTAAGGCCAAAGCTATTGCAGATAAAGCTGCTGCAGATGCTAAGGCAAAAGCCGATGCAGACGCCAAAGCCGCTGCGGATAAACTTGCTGCCGATAAAGCCAAGGCA
>JBEBIC010000162.1:0-6424 GCA_040080595.1 Bacteroidia bacterium
AATTTTGTACTACAAATTAAAAGCTAATAAATGAATAATTCATATAAAATTTCCATTAAAATAATGTGTTGTATAGCCCTTGCAACAAGTGTTTTAGTAAGTTGCAATAAAAAACTAAATTGGGATAGTAACGCTAAACATATTGGCGTGCCTTTGGCTAAAGCACATTTAACGCTACAAAATATACTTACCGATTCATTAATTAAAAACGATAATAACGTACTTACCCTAATGTATCAAAAAAGTTTTGCTGCCGTAAACCTTGATACGCTTATAAAACTACCCGACACGCTGGTTAAAAATGTATTGCGTCCTACATTTAACTATACGTTTAACCCTGGCAACCAACTCTACAGCCAGTTGGTAACTACTGATGTAAACGCTAAGGATATACAGCTTACTAAGTTTCAGTTAAGCGAAGGAGTAATAGAAATTACGTATCGCAATACGATAAAAGAATCGTTGCTGATGACTTACACCATTAAATCGGCAAAGAAAGATGGACAGTTTTTAGTAATAACCGAAACCGTACCTGCCGCCACTACTGCTGGTGCTAGCCTATTGGTAAAAGAATACGACTTGAGTAATTATTTATTTGACCTTACGGGACCCAATGGCAACCGTTACAACAAGTTAAGCGCAACCGTGGCGGCTACCATAAACCCTAACGGACATAGTGTATTTGTAACCACTCACGATAGCTTAGTGATGCTCTCTCGGTTTAAAAAAATAAAACCCTACTATGTGCGTGGTTACTTTGGTACACAAAGTATAGCAACACAAACAAGTACCGCTATTAATTTATTTAAAAACACCAAACCACAACAATTACAATTAAGTAAAGCCAGTGTAACCCTTGATATTACTAATTATACAGGCATTGATGCTACATTAAAACTAAAAGCATTAAGCACCAATCTAAGTACACTTACAGGCAGTATTATAGGGAAGAGTTATGCCTTAAACCGAGCAATAGAAATGGGTATAGGGCAAAATGTAATAAGCCCAACTACACAAGCAGTAATTATTAACGAGCAAAATACCAACATTACACAACTACTAAATCCTAATGCTACAGTGTTTAATTTGAGCACGCAGTTATCGCTTTCGCCTATGGGCAATGTATCGTTAGGGAACGATTTTGTGTATGGAGCTCGCAATATTGGCGGTGTATTTACGGTAAAAATACCACTTACATTTTCGTTTGCTAACTGGACCTTGAACGACACCGTAACCTATGCTATAGACACTACCGATGCTAAAAAAGTAAGCGGTGGCACAATTCATTTTATAATTAAAAATGGTTATCCTGTTGATGCAATAACTAATGTAAGTATTGTAGATAAAGGAAAAATAATAACAACACTACTTACTGGTGCTACGGTATTGGGTAATACCAATACCGAACAAATAATAAATATACCCATTACCAATGAGCAGTTGAGCACTTTAGTTAAATACAACACATTACTAATAAGCACACAACTCAACACTAGCCAAGCACCCAACTTAGTAAGCCTTAGCGCTGATGCCGCTATGGACGTAAAAATTACTGTTGATTTTATAACCACCGCTAAATAATACTATTGATGAACAAATTATATTTACTTGCACTAACCCTATTGCATAGCGCACTATTACACGCACAAGTACAACACGAGCAATTAACGCAAGGCATTACTATTAAAGGAACTGCGGGCTATGGGGCTAATTTTTTAAATAACCAGCAAGCATCTGTTTTTAATACCCAAGTACTTAACTTAAACACGCCTATTGCCTTTAAACAAAACAATAGAGTAGGAGTGGAGCTAAATGCGGGTGTGTATTATACCACCAAACTAAAACGCAACATTAATTACATAATTGGTGTAGGTACAACCACATTAATAAATGCGAAACTAAGCACCGATGCAGCAAATATATTAAGCTACGGAAACTACAATTATCAAGGTAAGCAAGCCAATTTAGACAATAGTTTTTTGCAACAATATTCTATGCAGTACGTGCAATTAGGTATAGTGTTGCATAGCCCCGATAGTGCTACGCAATTACAAATTACAGGTAATGTATTGGGCGTAAAAAAATATACCGAAGCCAATATTCATTATTTAGAAATGAACACAACGCCTTATTTTACTAGCATATATGGGCAAGGCAACTACAATGCAATAGTAAGCGATACAAGTGCCAATGCTAATCAATTTGCACACTATAGTGGTGCAGGTGGCGTATTAAATTTAGATGCGTCAAGTACTATTACGCATTCGTTTGCTACTAAGGCATATTATGGTTTGCGCAATGTGGGCGGTATAAAGTTAAACAAACGTGCTATTAGTTTAAACAAAACAGGTTCGTTTTTGTACGATGGAGTTACTATAAATGGCATTGCCGATTTGCGCGACACTAACTTAATAAACACTACTATACAAAATCTTAAAGATAGCCTGTATAGCTTACACACAGGTACTTACAGCACTATGTTGCCTTGGAATATGTATGTGGCATTTGATAGTAAATTATACAAAAACTGGAATGCCCACTATGGTTTAAATTATCAATACAGTGTGGGTTATATGCCTATGTTTTTTGCACAAGTAGGGCAAAACTATAAGCACGTAAGTTGGGCAGTAGTAAATACCTATGGCGGATATTCGGGCTATGGTTTGGGTATTAATGCAAGTGTAACAACTAACCAATTTGAACTGTATTTAGGTGTTAAAAACCTACTGTTATTAAGTAAGAACAAGGTAAATCAAGGAGTTCAGTTTGGAATAAACGTTCCTTTAAATTATTAATAAAAACACACACATAAATATCAATTACGAATTACGTTCAAATACAATTATTTAACACACTCAATTATGCAACATTTATTTTTAGGCAATACCTTTCACGATTATTTAACAGCACTCATTATTTTGGCAGTAGGTATATTATGCCAATTATTATTTACCAAAATAATAGCTCGTTTGTTTTTTAAAATCTTACAAAAATACAGCACCGAAACTCACTTTGAAGACTTTGTACCCTTGGTACGCAAGCCGTTGAGCATATTTATACTATTGGTAACTTTTTACATTGCGTTTAATGTATTGTCGTTTCCTACAGCATGGCACTTAGCCGCCCCGCATCAATTTGGCTTGCGTTATGTGTTAAACAAAGTGTTTCAATTATCTATTGTAGTGGTACTTACGTGGATGTTACTGCGCCTTGTTGATTATTTTGGCTTGGTACTTATGCGCCGTGCTCATGCCAACGAAAGTAAGTTCGATGACCAAATAATTCCATTTTTTAAAGAAAGTATAAAAGTTATTGTACTTATACTCGCCGTGTTTTTTGTGTTGGGTGCATTGTTTCATATAAACATAGCATCATTAGTGGCGGGGCTTGGTATTGGTGGATTAGCTGTGGCATTGGCAGCCAAAGAAACATTGGAAAATCTAATAGGTTCGTTTACCATATTTTTGGATAAACCATTTCATGTGGGCGATATTGTACAATTTGGCACTACCACAGGCACAGTAGAACGTATAGGCTTTAGAAGCACCAAACTACGCACCTTTGAAAAAACCATACTGGTAGTGCCCAACAAAAAAATAGTAGATGCAGAGTTGGATAACCTAAGCCAACGCACCGAACGCCGTGTAAAACAAATGCTACAATTGCAACAACCCAAAGACATTAACGTACTAAAAGCAGCTCTTGCCGAAATAGAACATTACGTAGCAACCCACGAGCAAACTACTCACGAACAAAAAATACGATTAGATAATTTCTCAGCAGGAAGCATAAATATATTACTCTATTATTTTGTGCGTCCTGTAGATTGGGATTTGTACATTGACATAAAATCCGACATTAATTTTACCATAGTAGAAATACTCCTAAAGCACGATTTACGCCTGTTGCAGGCACAATATGTAGCAGGGCAATAGCTTATAATTTAGTTATTATACCTATTGTAAATTTTGAGTAGTCCAAATTTATTACTTTAAAATATTCACATCTCGGTGGCTGAGCGGAGTCGAAGCCCATATACGACTAGTGCTTCGACTCGGTTGCTGAGCCTGCCGAAGTACAGCCACCGAGATGTGAATAAAAATTGGTAAAATGTTACGCTTATTACAACCACAATATGTAGCAGGGCAGTAGGTTACAAACACATCACCATAAAACCAACGCCCCACAGTTTTATAAAACTGTGGGGCGTTGGTGTGTAATAGGTAAAATAGTATTATTCTATAATGTATGGGTAATCCGCTTGCGTATATACATCTTTGTATAGTTCGTCGGGTGTTGGGTATGGAGAGTCTTCGGCAAACTGTACAGCTTCGTCTATAGTAGCTTTTATGCGTGCATCAATAGCTTCAAGATCTTTGTCGGTTGCCCATTTGTTTGCTTTAAGCGTAGCCAATACTTTTATAATAGGGTCTTGTGTTTTGTAGTCTTCCACTTCGTCTTTAGAACGGTAGCTAGCAGGGTCGCTCATAGAGTGCCCACGGTAGCGGTAGGTTTTCATTTCCAATAACGTAGGCCCATCGCCCTTGCGAGCACGCACCACAGCTTCGGCTACAGCTTCGTGTACGGCTTCTACCGTCATACCATCTACTGCTTTACTAGGCATATCAAAACCTAAACCTAGTTTCCACAATTCGGTAACGTTACTCGTGCGCTCTACTGATGTTCCCATGGCGTAATTATTATTTTCAATAATAAATATTACGGGTAGTTTCCATGTCATAGCCATGTTAAATGCTTCGTGCAATGCACCTTGGCGCACAGCACCGTCGCCCATATAGCATAGGGTTACATTGTCGTTACCTTTAAATTTATCAGCAAATGCAATACCTGCACCTAGAGGTATTTGTCCGCCTACTATACCATGTCCGCCATAAAAATTAAACTCTTTGCTAAACATGTGCATACTTCCGCCCTTACCTTTGCTACAGCCTGTAGCTTTTGCAAACATTTCGGCCATTATGTATTTGGGGTGCATACCCAATGCTATGGGGTGTACGTGGTCGCGGTAAGCAGTTATTACTTTATCGCCTTTTTTGGTTGCGCTAGTAGCACCTGCTACTAATGCTTCTTGCCCTATGTACAAGTGGCAAAAACCACGTATTTTTTGTTGTATATATAACTGTCCCGTTTTTTCTTCAAACTTACGGTTAAGTAGCATTCCCTCGTACCAGTTAAGGTAAGTTTCTTTGCTATAAGCAGTTTTGGTTTTAGCAGTTTTCATTGGTTTGTTTACAGTTTTTTCCATAGCACAAATATATTTATATTTTTAATTAAAAAGTTAAAAGTGTTTATCTAATAATAAACAACCAACCGTGCCTAGATACGGCTTCGTTGGTAGTGCTTATAGCATTAAATGTATAGTAATAAAAGCCTTCATCGGTAGGTTGGTCGCCTATGGTATTGTTGCCGTTCCACTTGGGTTGTAGGTTATTAAGCTCTATAATAATGCGCCCATAACGGTTATAGATACTCCATGTAAATTCTTTAATATTGGTGGTAGTTACGTAAAGAGAATCGTTAATACCATCGCCGTTAGGAGTAAATATACTAGGCAACTGTATAGTATAGTCATTGTTAGCTTGCGCATGCACTAGGGTAGTGCCACACAGGCTTAGTAATACAATACAGAGTGTTTTTATAATCCAGTTCATTTGTGTTACAAAAATAGTAATATGTATCAATATCAATTTAATATTTGATGCTGTTTTTTGTTAATACATAGTATGTTGTGCATCTTAAAAACTTATCTTTGTTGTGTTTATAAAATTCAACAGCGTTTAACACATTTATAATTCATTTAAAACCTTTAACCCATGGCTTTAGCGCACAACGTATTTCAATTGCCTGTATCGGTTTCCTTTAATCAAATTATGGAATTGATTAAAAATCTACCATTTGAACACAAAAAAAAGATTGTAAAAGAACTACAAGCCGAAATTACACAGCAACCACAACCCTTTACGCTTACCTCGCAACAGCTTGCACTACTCGATAAGCGTAGCAAAACATCTATTGAAAACTGTATTACTGCTCAAGATTCCATTAACCAACTCAAACAAAAATATGGCGTATAACGTTATTGTTGAACCCGAAAAACATAAAACCGTTAAAGTAATTGCGCTTTTTAATACATTACAAGACGCTAATAAAAGACCTTAACAAAATAGCCACGCACTGCGTGGCTATTTTATTTGCTAACTTACCACAAGCGGGGGGTAGCCTATTTGGTTACCTAACGCTTGCTGTAGTTTGGGGGATATTCAATTATGTGTTCAGGATATTCATTTTTGGTTAGTAATGATTCAATTTCTTGGATTTGATTTTCGGTACAACATTCTCCAATTTTAATCTTATTTATTTTAAATTGTGCATAATCACTTTTAAATGGTAAAAGAATATACCC
>JBEBIC010000163.1:0-6417 GCA_040080595.1 Bacteroidia bacterium
GTCGTATATGGGCTTCGACTCCGCTCAGCCACCAAGACGTGAATATTTAAAGCGATAAGTTTATGCTACTTATAAATTTACAATTGGTATTACAAAAATACCACTACTTTTGTAGTAGTAAATTTTAAACAATCTAAACTAAAAATAATTATGCTAAAACAAGGCGACAAAGCACCCAACTTTACATTAGTAAATACCGACAAGCAAGAGGTAACCCTTACACAATACGAAGGCAAAAACGTAGTACTATTATTTTTTCCATTAGCGTTTACAGGCGTATGTACAGCCGAATTATGCGGCGTACGCGACGATATTAGCAACTACAATCAAATGAATGCCGAGGTACTAGGCATATCAGTAGATTCGCCATTTGCACTAGGTGCATTTAAAGATAAAGAAAATTACAACTTTCAATTATTGAGCGATTTTAACAAAACAGTTTCAGCGGCTTATGGTTCGTTATACGAAACATTTGCATTTGGAATGGCAGGCGTAAGTAAGCGTTCGGCTTTTGTGATAGACAAAACAGGTACAATACAATATGCCGAGGTGCTTGAAAACGCTGGCGATGTACCTAACTTAGCCAAAATAAAAGAATTATTAGCTACCCTAAACTAAGTACAAGTTATGCTATTTTTCGCTCCAAATATTACTGATAATTACGTTGTGTTAAGCGAAGAAGAAAGCCGTCATTGTACCAAAGTATTACGTTTGAAAATTGCCGATACCATTGAAATTATTGATGGTATCGGCAATTTTTATATTGGAAAAATTAGCATTGCACACGACAAACGTTGCGAAGTACAAATTATAGAAACGTATAAAAACTATACGCAACGTCCGCACAAGTTTCATTTGTTAATAGCACCCACCAAAAACAACGAACGCATAGAATGGTTACTGGAAAAAGCTTGCGAAATAGGCATAGACGAAATTACATTTGTAACCACGCAACGCAGCGAACGTTCTAATATTAAAACCGAGCGTTTGCATAAAATAATGGTATCGGCCATTAAGCAATCGCAAAAAGCGCTGTTACCAACGCTTAACGAGCCTATTAAACTTAAAGATGCGTTAGTGAAATTAAACACATCAAACTATACCAAACTTATTGCACATTGTATTGATGACGGTAAACGCACATCGTTATTAAAAAGTATTACACAAAATAATTCCTACGCAATACTCATAGGGCCAGAGGGCGATTTTACTCCCGACGAAGTACAACTCGCTACTGATGCAGGTTTTAAGCCACTATCATTAGGAAATTACCGCTTACGCACCGAAACTGCTGCCTTGCACGTATGTAGTATTTTTAATGCTATAAATGAATACTAAAATTTAATTACGAATTAAAAATTACGAATTACGAGGAAACGCATTATAACTAAAAATAGTATTTTACCACCTAGTATTCCCCTCTTGAGGGGTACCTGCAAGGCGGGGTGGAGTACTTTAACTTATCATAAATCTATCTTTTGATTACTACTATTAGCAACAACTTTAAGTTCCAATCTATTATTGCTTTTTTTAGCAAACGCTATATGTTGCTGTTACTTACGGCAATAGCTATTGCGGTAGTAGTAGTACAAAAAATTACCTTACACTCGGCTAACAATTTTTTTATATTTAAAGCATCATTGGGGCATTTATTGGTACATAAAAACCTGTATTTATATTATCCTAACGAGTACGAAGACTTGTTTTTGTACAACCCTACATTTGTAGTATTATTTGCTCCATTTGCGCTACTACCTAGCAAAATAGGTATGGTGGCGTGGCTTACCACCGTTGGCTTAGGCTATTATTTTGCATTTACACAACTTACTTTATTCAAACACAAAGGGGTAGCGGTATTTTTATTTTGTTTTATTGAAATGATTACCACATTGCAAGGACTACAATTAAATGCGCTTAATGCCGTGTTAATGTTACTTGCTTACCAATATATGAAAGACCAAAAACCTTATTTGGCGGGGTTTATAACGGCATTTGTATTTTTTGTAAAAATATATCCTGCCGCTATTGGTATAGTGTTATTGCTATTGCCACAGCGCAATAAATATTTGTTGAGCTGTGTAGTAAGCAGTATTTTATTTGCCGCCTTACCATTAGTATTTATTTCTTTTGAAGATTTAGTAGTGGTGTATCAACAATGGTTTGCAGTACTAACGCACGACACAGGCGCAGATAACGCCAGCCAAGGCATATCGTTGGTGGCCATATTGTACAAATGGTTTAATAACTCCCCTCCTATTTCGCCCGCAATACTGCAACTTATGGGGTTAGCTATTACATTATTGCCACTCATCAAAATCAAACAATGGGCAAGTACTCAATTTCAGTTACTGTTATTGGCTTCCGTTATGATGCTAGTAATAGTGTTTAACCATGCAGCCGAATCGCCCACTTACATAATAGCCGTAATGGGTGTATGTGTGTGGTATTGCACCGTTGAGGCTACTATTGTTAATAAACTATTAATGTTATTGGTATTTTTATTTTGCATATTATTACCTACCGATGTGTACCCTAAAGCGTGGCGAGTGGCGTATTTTGTGCCTTACAGCATTAAAACCCTACCTGTTGTATTGGTTTGGCTAAAATTACAAATTGATATTTTTAGCCTAAAATCGAGTAATGTTAATTAATTATTAAACTTTATGCACAATAGTTTGTGTATTGAAAATTGCGTGTACTTTTGTAGCAGAAAATAAACTAAAAAAAACAAATAAAACCCAACCCAAACACAATGAAAAAAATTTTACTTGGAGTATTAGCAGTAACAAGTTTAAGCGCAACAGCACAAAACTGTTCTAAAGTATTTATATCTAAATACATGCGTGGTAAAGGAAATACAAAATGTATAGAATTATACAATCCTACCAACGCACCTATAGATATTACAGGTTATACAGTATCTCGTTACAAAAATTCAGGAGGAACAGTTTCTACGTATGTACCAGGTGCATTTCCATCTACATCAACTGGCGATACTGCAATATTAGCAGGTACAATACCCGCTTATGGTACTTTTTTGTTAGTAAACGGACAAATAACTCCTAACACATCTACAAGTCCTGCTTGCCACCCAGGTTTACAAGCTAAGGCTAACCAACTAGACAAGCCTTATGGTACTTATGGAGCTTCGCAAGGGCAACCAATGTATTTTAAAGGTAGCGACGCATTAGTATTAAAAGACGCTGCTGGAACTATTGCAGATATTTTTGGAGAAACTGGCGTTGCTGTAAATTCTGCTTGGAGCACTACTGCACCTTACCGTGGACAAACAGGACAAGGCGCTTGGATTACTAACAAGTATTTAATGGTACGTCGTCCTACAGTTATGGCGGGTATATTAGCTATGCCTACAGAATTTAACCCAATGGCAGAATACGATACTATACCAGGTATGCCTACAGGTTCTACATCAGCCGATTCATTATTATTATTTGATATTTTTGGAACGCACGATTGCGACTGTAAAAACTTAACATCAGTTAAATCAATAAACAATGATGTAGTAAGTATTGCACCAAACCCAGCAAGTAACTTTATAACATTAACTGCTAATGCAGGTATAGTAAACGTAACAGTGTTTAACGTAATAGGTAAACAAGTTAAAAATGTAACTACAAATGCAGCTAACAAAGTAACTGTAGATGTTGCTAACCTTGAAAAAGGTATGTACATAGTAAACGTACGCACTGCTAACAACAACACTGTAGCACACAAAATAATAGTAGAATAATAGTTTTACAACTCACATTTTCTATTAAAAAAGTTATAACACATCAACAAAAAAAATCCATAAGTAATAAAACGCTTATGGATTTTTTTTATATAAATTAAGTACCATTTCCATTACCCTAAATTGTAAACACCCAGCCGTAATTCGTAATTATCTATCTCTCTTCTCATGAAAAAACTCTTATTTTTATTTGTATTTACTGCGCAAGTAACATTAGCCCAAGTATATGATGTTACTGGTGTAATAAAAGACGCTACCACCAACGAAACTCTTATTGGCGCTACTGTATTGTATGCTGATGGCAAAGGAACACAAGCCGATATTAATGGTAAGTTTGCCTTAAAACTACCCAACGGAAGTTACACCCTTAAAACCTCGTTTATAGGTTACGAAGTAGTTGCAAAAAAAATAGTAGTAAATGGTGCACCTGTAAATGTGGTGTTTAATTTGCCAACACAAAACAACTTAAAAGAAGTAGAAATAACTGCCGATGTAGCTAAGAATAGAGAAACGCCAGTGGCATTTTCGAGCATTAGCGCTAAGCAAATACAACAAGAGTTAGGTACAAGAGATTTGCCTACATTACTTACCAGTACTCCTGGTGTGTATGTAACCGAAAGTGGCGGAGGCGCAGGCGATGCCCGTATAAGCATACGTGGTTTTGACCAACGCAACGTAGGTATGATGCTAGACGGTATTCCGTTTAACGATATGGAAAATGGTGCTGTATATTGGAGTAACTGGAGCGGACTAGGTGGTGCAGTACAAAACATGCAAGTACAACGTGGTTTGGGTGCATCTAAATTAGCATTACCAAGTGTGGGAGGTACTATAAACGTTATAACCAAAGGTATAAGCGACAAGCGAGGCGGAAAAGTTACTGTTACACAAGGTAATAATGATAACATAAGCGCAGGAGCATCGTACAACTCGGGTATTATAGGCAAGGGGTTTGGTTTTACCGCTGCACTTAACTACCAACAGGCCGAAGGATATGTAGATAAAACATGGAGCAAAGGCGTAGCCTATTTTTTAAAAATGCAACGCCGTTTTAATCGCCACTTAGTAAGTTTTAGTGTAAATGGAGCAAATCAAAGTCATGCGCAACGTTTTACCAAAACCAATATGGCTACTATTGATACTGCTTACGCCCTAAAACATGGATTTTCGCAGGATATATTAAACAAAATGAATAAAGCCGATGGATTTGTAGTAAATAAAGGCTTACGTTATAACCAAGATTGGGGACGCTATGTAAATAAAGCAGGCGATACCACAACGCTAAGCAGCAATGTAAATTATTATACCAAGCCCGTATTATCGCTTAGCGATTACTGGACGTTTAGAGAAAATATGTACTGGAGTAACATTGCTTACCTAAGTATAGGCAAAGGCGGTGGAGCTTTTGTGCCAAGGGTAAATGCGCCTACTGCGGCTACCGACGGACAAATTTCGTTTATAAAAGCAGGACAGCCCGACCCTACACTTGGCGGAGATAAGCAATCAAGCTCGTTTTTGCGCAGTAGTGTTAATAACCATTTTTGGTATGGAGCATTAAGTACATTAAACATAGATGTTACCGAAAAATTAAAATGGCAAATGGGTGTGGACTTGCGTAGCTACAACGGTACACACTACCAAACTCCAGTAGATATGCTTGATGGAGACTATGTAGAAGATAGCGGAAATAAAAACCAAGCGGGGAGTGTAGGCAATAGCACATCTGACATTGTAAAAATAGGCGACCGAATGGTGTACGACTATACGGGCATAGTACGTTGGGCGGGAGCATTTACACAAATGGAATACAAAAACGAAAAAATATCGGCCTTTGTAAACCTTACCAACAGTTATAGTTTTTACAAGCGTGTAGATAGATTTGCCAAACGAGATATAGTGCTTGACGATACTACAGCACTACTTGCCGTAGGTTTTGGCGATACATTAACACATAATGGTAAACAATACACCATAACATCGCCCGAGGCACGTGTGGCCGAAACTAACTGGGCTAAGTACGTAAACTATTCTATAAAAGGTGGTGCTAATTACAACCTTACCGACCACCACAACCTGTTTGTAAATGCAGGTTATTTGGTACTTCCCCCTCGTTTTGTAAACGTATTTGATAGAAATAATAGATATTTTTCTGACATCAAAAACCAAATAGTAAAATCGATAGAATTGGGCTATGGCTTTAGATACAAAACATTTAGTGCCAATGTAAACGCATATTACTCGGTATGGGAAAACAAACCGCAATCGGGTTCTACCACTGGCATATCGCCAATAGGAGAAGCTATTACATTGTACTACAATATAAATGGGATAAATGCACTACACAAAGGAGCTGAGTTAGATTTTAAATACAAACCATTTAAACAATTAACTATAGACGGTGCTGTATCGTTTGCCGATTGGATATATACCAGCAACAGTAAATACACCTTGTTAAACATAGATGGAAGTCCAGCAGAATCATCGCCTGGAGTGGTACAACCTGAGCAATCGTTTAGCGCCAAAGGCGTACACGTAGGCGATGCAGCACAAAATCAGTTTGTGTTGGGAGCTAACTACGAACCTATAAAAAGTTTGTACATAAAACTAAGAGGTACTTACTTTGGTAAAAACTATTCTAATTTTAATCCTGCTACATTAAGCGGAGC
>JBEBIC010000448.1:0-1322 GCA_040080595.1 Bacteroidia bacterium
GTAATCCTGCGCTTTTATTTCGGGTATTCTACTTTCCCAAAATCCATGTATGCCTTTTTGGTTGGTTAATTGTCCGTTATAATTTTCGGTGGTATGTAGTGGTACGTGGGCGTCGCCTATATAATGCCCAAGCTCTGCCGATGTTTGTAATATGCGGTGTAAGTCTTCGTTTTTAAATGCCTCTTGCAATCTATACACCATTTTTTCGATATGCCAAGGTACTATCCCGTAGGCTTTAAGGGTATCTTCGGAGTATTTTTCTACAGCCGCTTTCCAAAATTTAGGTACTTCTTTAAACGCATCTTTGCCATAATGGTCTATATCTATATAATGGCGTTCGGCTTCTCCCACTACCCCGTAGCGGCGTTTATCAGGATCTACTGCATGGTCGGATATATAATCCAAATGTTTTTTGTAAAAATTAATCATACCTGGGGGCAACGTAAATATTGCCATTTTGTTTATTAATTTGTGTGCAAAAAATCCCCACGAATACGTAGGTGTAGGGCTGTAAGTAACCAACGATAGGGTTACGGCTACAAATGTAAAGCTGAGTATAAACTTGCGCATAGCTTGAAATATTTAAGTAGTTGTGTTTAGTATAAAAGTACGAAGTTATCATTAAACTGTATAACCGTAATTCGTAATTTTTAATTAGTAATTAACTCTAGTCGTTTTGTAATTTAATAATTTCGCCATTAACCAACACTGGTACCACCTGAGATTGATTGAGCATAAAACAATAATTAATATCTCGCTCTAATTCCAACTTACGCAAACGTATGCGGTGGCTCGATTTTTCTATAAATTGTATAATGTTGCTATTGGCTTCGTTGTACAAATACTTAGCAGCTTGCGTACTATCGCAATCGGTACTAGCACGGTATTGCAGCATAAGGGCTTCGGCAAGTGCACCTGCAAACAAGGTATCTTCTATGTTAAATTTATCTTTCCAACCGCTACAAAACAGTATTACATCGTTATCCAATCCTGCTACATATTTGGCTACTGCAGCCATATTTATAAACGAACCTATTACTACATTAGCCGCGCCTTCTGCCATTTTGCAGGCTTTAGTGCCATTGGTGGTGGTAAGCACAAGGTCTTTTCCAACTGTTTTTTCGGTCATAAAATCGTAGGGCGAATTACCATAGTCAAACTGTGGTAGCTTTACTCCATCTCGCTCTCCGCCTGCTAAGTAGCCTTTGGCTTGCATTGCTTCGGCTTCTTCTACCGTCATTACGGGTATTATTTTGTTTATACCGTGTTCAAACGCACTGCATATAGCCGATGTGGCACGCAAAATATCAATAATAACAACG
>JBEBIC010000164.1:0-6383 GCA_040080595.1 Bacteroidia bacterium
CTTTTATAACAGATTGTCCGAAGAATTGATTTTTCAGTTTATAATACCCGTCAAATTTACAGCCCCTGTCTTCAAACTTTATACTATCTATTTTTAAACTAATAATAAATTCTTGTGAAGTAGTACAGCCCCAGTTTGGTTCTAAATTCTTTCCTTCGTTTTCAAACTGTCCGTAAGCAATTAATGAACTGTCAGAAAGTAGTGTAGTCAAAGGTGGTTTAGTTCGGCTATTAATATTTAGTTCTGCAAACACACCTTCTGAACGTTTATATATTTTTATTTTTTCGGTGAAATGGTGTTCGCAACCGTCCGTTCTAAAATTTATAAATAAAGTGTCGTTTGCTTTTAAACTATCAATGAATGAATGATATTTCTTTAGCTGTATTATTTGTACAATATCGCTTTTTTGTCTTTCATTACCGCAAGCATAAACAAAAATTATAATCAAAATACATAAATATGTCTGGTTAAATTTCATTGTCGTTTCGTGTTCGTCTGTTTCAAGTTAGCACGGTTGTCCTTTACACTTGCTACCAACTAGTTAATTGACGAATATAAACACAATTAAACAGAAATCAAACTAAAACATAAAAACGCTTATTTTACGTATAACGTAACGCATTTATTATATGCGCATTTTACATAGCTTATAGCAAAACGTTTTTATATAAATAAAAATTCTTAGCAACTATAAACGTGTAACTGTAATTTTAAAAAGTTATTTAGTTACTACTCTACTAAAATAAGTAATACAACTTGCACACAAGCAATCATTATACTGCTTGGCTATAGTTGTTCTTGCTTGTGGAGATACTGTAATGGTACTACAAAAACATTCATTAATAGTGTGAGCGTTGCAGGTAAATATACTACCGCAACGCGCACACTTTTTGTCATTATTTAATTCGTTCACTACCGCTTATTTTAATTCCAATAGGGCTACGTTTTCTACGTGGTGCGTGTGCGGAAACATATCTACAGGTTGCACACGTGTAACGGTATATAACTCTTGCATTAAGGCTATATCACGGGCTTGTGTGGCAGGGTTGCAACTTACATACACTACTTTTTTGGGTTGCATACGTAGTATTGTATTTACTACATCGGCGTGCATACCTGCACGTGGAGGGTCGGTTATTACTACATCGGGCTTGCCGTGTAAGGTTATAAATTCGTCGTTAAGTACGTCTTTCATATCGCCTGCAAAAAACGAAGTATTGGTTATTTTATTATACTCCGAATTTACGTACGCATCTTTTACTGCATCTTCTACATACTCCACGCCTACTACTTTACTGGCTTTATCGGCTACGTAATTAGCTATAGTACCAGTACCTGTGTACAAGTCATACACTACTTCGTTGCCTGTAAGCCCTGCAAAATCTTTAGTTATAGCATACAGCACATTAGCTTGCGCAGTATTGGTTTGGAAAAATGATTTAGCACTTATCTTAAATTTCAAATTGCCCAATTGCTCCACTATATAATCGTTGCCTTTGTGGCATTCTACTATCAGTCCCTCGTAGCTATCGTTGCGCTTAGTGTTTATGGTATATTGTAATGATGTTATACTTGGGAAAGCCACGTGTACAGTGTCCAGCAAGGGGTTAAGCCACTCTGGTTTGTCTTCTGCCACCATTAGTACCACCATTACTTGGTTAAGTGTAGTGGTGCGTATCATAAGTGTGCGTAAGTAGCCGTTTTGAAACTTTAAATCAAAGAATGGAATTTCATTTTCTTGTGCATAAGCATATATAAAGTTACGAATGCCATTACTTGGATCTACCTGTAAGTGGCACGTGTTTATATGAAATGCTTTATCAAATTTTTTAGGAATATGAAAACCCAATGCGTTTAATTCGGCTTTAGGTATTTCGTAACCTTCTTTCTTTTTAAGCATATCGGCATCATCTAACCAACGAAAATTAGTAAACGTAAATTCTAATTTGTTACGATAATGGCTCGTAACTTCCGCTCCCACTATGGGTTGTAGCCCTTGGTAAGGAAACTTACCTAGTCTATCAAAATTATCAATAACTTGTTGGTGCTTATATTTTAATTGATGCACATACTGCATGTGTTGCCACTTGCAACCGCCACACACGCCAAAATGTTCGCACATAGGCGTAGCACGTTCGGCGCTATAGGTATGAAACTTTACTGCCTTAGCTTCGGCATAGTTTTTCTTTTTCATAGTAAGCTGTAAGTCGGCTACATCGCCAGGTACAGCATTATCTACAAACACCACTAGGTCGTCAATACGTGCCATGGCTTTACCCTCGGCGGCTGCGGTTGTTATTGCTATGTTTTCGAATAAGGGTAATGGTTTACGTTCTTTAAATGTGCGCATATATTTTAGGTGTTTAATACTGTTTGTTTTTATTAACTATTTTAAACGTAATTCGTAATTTTCAATTCGTAATTTATTTAACGCTCTTATAATAAAGTACGCTTGCATTAGTATCAGTAAACAATACTTTGGCTACACGTGTTATGTCTTGTGCGGTTACAGCAGCATAGTGTTCCATTTCTTTGTTTACATTGTTAGCATCGCCCAATAGCTCGGCGTATGCTAGGTTCATGGCTTTGTTAAGCACATTCATTTCGCTAAACACTAATGTACTTTCTATTTTGTTTTTTACTTTTTGTAATTCTATGGCATCTAATGTAGTTTCGTGCATCTTTTGTAGTTCTTTATCTACAGCGGTTTCGGCTTGTTCAAAAGTTACACCTGCGTTTAATTTGCCTGTTACTACAAATAATCCTGCATCAATATCGCCCATTATGTAGGCATTAATATCTGTAAATAATTGCACCTCTTTTACCAAGGCATTGTACAAGCGTGCGCTTTTTCCATTGCTTAATATATCACTAATCAAATCAGTAGTATAGTAATCGGGGTGCAGTTTATCGCACATGTGATATACCTTGTAAAGCGTGTCGGTAGGCACGTTGCGCTCTAGCGTAA
The DNA here is from genome assembly GCA_040080595.1 of Bacteroidia bacterium. Taxonomy (GTDB): domain Bacteria; phylum Bacteroidota; class Bacteroidia; order UBA4408; family UBA4408; genus JACMRI01. The sequence continues at coordinate 2,969 of JBEBIC010000164.1, forward strand.
GTGTACGCTTAGCCGTTTGCACAGGCTCTTGTGGCAAATTGCGTACCTTAATATCTTGTGCAGGAATTGGCGCAAAATATTTTTCGCACATTGTTTTTACAACATCTAATGTAGTATTACCTGCTACTACCATTATGGCATTATTGGGCGCATAATGTTTTTTAAAAAAACCTTTTACATCGTCCATGGTAGCATTAGCAACGTGTTCTATACTCTTGCCTATAGTGTTCCATTGGTAAGGGTGTGTAGTGTATGCTAATGGTTTTAAATGCAACCATACATCGCCATAAGGTTGGTTTAGGTAACGTTGTTTAAACTCTTCTATTACCACGCTACGTTGCACTTCCAAACTTTCGGGGGTAAATGCAAGGCTAAGCATACGATCGCTTTCTAACCAAAAAGCGGTTTCCATATTTTCGGCTGGTAGGGTTAAGTAATAGTTGGTAATATCGCTCGATGTAAATGCGTTATTTTCGCCACCTGCCAATTGCAAAGGCTCGTCGTAGCTAGGTATATTTACACTACCGCCAAACATTAAGTGTTCAAACAAGTGCGCAAAGCCTGTAAGGTCGCTGTCTTCGTCGCGTGCACCTACGTTGTATAATATGTTTATACATACCAATGGTGTAGCTTTATCTTCGTGATAAATAACGTTAAGTCCGTTGGCTAATGTAAATTTTTGAAAGTTAATCATTGAATAGTGTTATGAATAATGAGATGTATTTTAGGCTAATTTTAATAATGCCTCCACTGATAAATCTTCGTCTATTAAAGGCCAGTGAATGCCATAGCCCGAAGGAGATATTTTAAATACATCTTTTTCTATTTTGGAAGCATTGCTAAGTTTAGTTGATATTTTAGCTAGTAAAACAGGCGTTTTTTTACCGTCGATAAATAAATACATATAGTTATCATCAAACGAAATGTCTTGTATTTGATAAGTTGTAGTCATAGTTTTTTTAGTGCTTCTTGTGTTGATGACTGCGCAACGCCATGTTTAATCCCTCTACTAACAGCGCAAACGCTAAGGCTGCAAATATGATTGGTTTTTCTATTTCAATGTGTGCGGCATCAAGTATTAATACCATCGCTATTAATAATAAAAATGCTAATGCAAGCATTTTCATAGTAGGATGTTTCTCAATAAAATCGCTTACTGCGCCGCTAAACGCCATCATTATAAACATGGATATTACTACACCACCCACCATTAGCCACACGTTATCTACCATGCCTACTGCGGTAAGTATGCTATCAAACGAAAACACAATATCAATAAATATTATTTGTGCTATAGCAGTGTTTAGCGTAAACGATTTTTTAGCTTCCGCTTGTTCTTCCTTACTTTCAAATTTCTCACGTATTTCGCCTATAGTTTTGTATAACAAAAACACACCTCCTATCAACAATATAAGGTCGCGCCCAGTAACGCCGTGTGTACCAATGGTAAACAATGCTTTTTGAAAACTAAGTATAAACGATATACTAAACAATAAACTACAACGCACTATTAACGCCATACTCAAGCCTATGTTGCGTGCTTTGGCTTGTTGTGCTTTGGGTAATTTACCCGCCACTAACGATATAAATATAATGTTATCAACGCCTAATACTATTTCTAAAAAGGCAAGTGTAATAAGGCTTATAAGCCCTTGAAGTGTAAATAAAATGTGGTAGTCGTACATGGGAAGGGGTTAAATTACGAATTGAAAATTACGAATTACGGTAGTGCAATAAGGTTATAATAGATTTGGATATTATTTTTGAGTTTTTATCTACGGCAAAATTATATCCATAAATATATTCGCTACCAGTCTTTAGATTGCGCCTCAACTTCCTGTTGCGTTAGCGTTAATCCTTTTTTTATTTGTGTTTCGGCAAACTTAGCACGCTCAATAATATCGGCTTTTGTAAACACAATATCGTATGGTTTTATAGTTTTACTGCTTTTGTGTATTGCTGTTTCTATTTTGGTGAAAAAAGTTTCGTCTTGTACGCCTAACAAAAACTCAATTAGGTTCATTTTTCTAAGTTGAAGATTCATGTGTTTTGTGTGTTAAATAATTACGTTGTAAAAGTCGTAATTTTTAATTCGTAAATCGTAATTGTTTTTTAAAACTATTTCGTTTTCTTAAACTCTTCAAACGATTGTGTTTTGTAAGCCATTGTACCAAAGTATTTTAATATTGGGTTAATGTCTTCGGGCTTTAAGTAACCTGCTACAGGGCTAAGCATACCAAGGGTTTCGTCCAAATACACAGTGGTAGGATAACTCATTTTACCACTAAGTAACGATTGTGCCAATGGGTGCGTACCGCCACGCTTACCATAGTTAGCGTTAGTAAATGTTTTGCCTTGCATTACTATGGTATCGTTGCCTTCGGCATTAAATTTTACTGCATAGTAATACTTGTTTATAAGGTGTGCTACGCTAGTATCGGTAAAGGTACTTTTGTCCATAACCTTGCACCACCCGCACCAGTCGGTATATACATCTATTATAAACTTGCGGGGTGCTTTTTTGTTAAGCTCCAAGGCTTGTTGCATACTATACCAGTGTATAACATCGTTGTTTACCACTTCGGCAACAGTAGTAGTGGCGGTGTTTTTTGCTTTTTTAGTCTTTTTTACTTTTTGTGCTAAAGCACAAGTGCTTAGCATAATAGCTAAGCATAATAGTGTGATGCGTTTCATTTTTTTTAACTTTAAACAATTAATTAGGGAAATAATTTCCCCTTAAAATAAACTAAATACCTCCATTTATTAACGCAAACATAAATAGTGTGAATAAAAAGGCTGGTATTATGGAAATAATTAGAGCTACAACTGCGGGCCATATTTTCACACCCGTATTTTTATTTTTTTTAAACCAAATAAGCGTGATTATGCTTAGTATCAATGCAATTATAATAAATAAAATTGAAATTAAAACTGCAAATGGCATTACAAATGATAATGCCATAAAAACAATTGAAGCAATAGAAAAAGCCAAACTAAGTGTTGCACGTTTATTTTGTTTTTCTACATCTGCGTTACTTACAGTGGTCTCATTTTTTTTAGGCTCGTCAGTTATGTACTCTTTTAGAGTTTTTAAAGGGGAAGAGCTTTTTTGTATTTTTTTACTTATAATAGGTTGATTTATTGTTTTGTATTTTTCATTTAACAAGCCTGCATATACTACCTCTACTTCATTAATAGAATCTTTACACTCAGTATTCATGGTGTTGATATTGTTTTTATCTACTGTTGCTTTGCTTAAAGAGGAAGCAATGCGTTTTACTATTCCAATTAAGATTATAACCACTATTGTATAAACGTTTTTGCATTGTACACGAACTTAAACTCATGTACAATGCAATTATTATTACTACAATTATTTTAATTGGATTTTTCAAACTGTAATATTACTCAACAC
>JBEBIC010000449.1:0-1308 GCA_040080595.1 Bacteroidia bacterium
TACTAAAAAGCATACATTAAAATATTAAATAAAAAACATTACAAACGTTGTGATACTTGTACTACCATTTTGTTTTTCCAAGCTACGAAATCGCCTGCGAGTATGTGTTTTCGGGCTTCTCCTACTAACCATAAATAAAATGCAAGATTATGTACCGATGCTATTTGCGCACCTAATATTTCTTTAGTTATCATTAAATGGCGCAAGTAAGCTTTGCTATAAAAACTATCTACATAACTTGTACCATTAGGGTCTAAGGCGGTAAAATCATGTTCCCATTTTTTGTTACGAATATTTATAAAACCTTCACTCGTAAACAACATACCGTTGCGCGCGTTGCGTGTAGGCATTACGCAGTCAAACATATCAACCCCTAAGGCTATACCCTCTAGTATATTGGCAGGAGTACCTACGCCCATAAGGTAACGAGGCTTATCGGTAGGTAATATACTCGTAACTAAATCAGTCATTTCGTACATGTCTTCTACGGGTTCTCCCACGCTTAATCCGCCTATGGCATTACCCTCTGCGCCTTTGCTAGCAATATATTCGGCTGATTGTGTGCGCAAATCTTTGTAGGTGCTACCTTGCACTATAGGGAATAATGCTTGCGAGTAGCCGTGCGGACATTCAGTTTCGTTAAAACGTGTTATACATCTGTCTAACCATCGGTGCGTAAGGTGCATACTGTTTTTAGCATAATTATAATCGCAGGGATAGGGTGTACATTCATCAAATGCCATCATAATATCGGCACCTATTACACGCTCTATATCCATTACATTTTCGGGGCTAAACAAATGTTTGCTACCATCAATGTGCGAACTAAATGTAGCTCCTTCCTCTTTTATTTTTCGGCGGTCCGATAGCGAAAACACTTGGTATCCGCCACTATCAGTAAGTATGGGTCTGTCCCAACCATTAAACTTATGTAAGCCACCTACTTTTTTAAGCGCTTCTACACCTGGGCGCAAATACAAATGGTAAGTATTGCCTAATATTATTTGTGCTTTTATATCGTCTTTTAATTCATGCTGATGTACTGCTTTTACTGTTCCTTGCGTGCCTACAGGCATAAATATAGGAGTAAGTATTTGTCCGTGATCGGTAGTTATAATACCTGCACGTGCTTTAGAATTGGGATCGGTAGTTAGTAGTTCAAATTTCATCGTATAATAAAAAAATAAATAGTTGTTTTAGTTGTTTGCTAAAGTAGTTGTTTTATGCGCAATTAGTAGCACTCGGGGCGATTGTGTTGCGTTAAATGGGTGTAATTCATAATTACCAAATAGTGCATCAATAGTAAAA
>JBEBIC010000165.1:0-6342 GCA_040080595.1 Bacteroidia bacterium
AATTTGTACTACTTAAAATTTACAATTGGTATAATTATGCTCTTATAAACCCTTATAGCTAAATAATTAACCTTACTTTTGCAGTACAAATAAATAAACTCTATATCCACTAATGGCCGATATATACGCACGCATAAAAGCTCCTGTGCAAACAGAAATGGAAATTTTTGAAACCAAGTTTCGAGAATCCATGAAAAGTACAACGCCACTGTTGGATACCATTACACGCTATATTATAAAACGCAAGGGTAAACAAATGCGCCCATTGTTTGTGTTTTTAACAGCCAAATTATTTAGTGATATTAATGATAGTACGTACCGTGCAGCATCGTTAATAGAGCTTATGCACACCGCTACATTAGTACATGATGATGTAGTTGATGATTCGCAATTGCGTCGTGGTTTTTTTAGTATAAATGCACTTTGGAAAAATAAAATAGCAGTACTCGTAGGCGATTATTTACTTGCACGAGGCTTGCTATTAAGTGTAGAACATAAAGAATTTGCACTATTAGAAATAGTAAGCCAAGCCACACGAGAAATGGCAGAAGGCGAATTATTACAAATAGAAAAAGCACGCAAATTAGACATTAACGAAGAAGTGTATTTTGAAGTAATACGCAAAAAAACGGCCTCACTCATTACCGCCTGTTGCGCCGCAGGTTTGGCTAGTACCAATAAAGGTAGCGAAACAGATATGCAAACCATCAAAAAATTTGGTGAGTTGGTCGGAATTGCGTTTCAAATAAAAGACGATTTATTTGACTACGGCACTGATGATGTAGGTAAACCATTGGGCAACGATGTAAAAGAAAAAAAAATGACCCTACCCCTAATATACGCATTAAATAAGGCTTCGTGGATAGAAAAGCAAAAAATTATCTACATAATTAAAAGCAATAACAACGATACTAAAAAAGTAAAACAAGTACTTGAGTTTGTAACCAAACACAATGGAATTGCTTATGCCACCGAACGTATGCTTGCTATTAAAAATGAAGCATTATATTTGTTACAACAATTTACTAATAACGAAGCACGACAAGCACTGGAATTATTAGTAAATTATACCGTTGAACGAAAAAAATAAAATAACAATTAATACAAATCAATTAAACTAAAAAATTATGTTTGAAAATTTATTAAACTTAGTAAAAGAAAACGCAGGCGAAGCAATAGTAAACAACCCTGCAATACCTAACGAGCATAACGATGCTGCAATATCGCAAACAGCAACAGGTATAATGGACGCATTAAAATCGCAAATAGCATCGGGCAAAGGAGCTGATGTAGCAGGTTTATTAAGTAGCAGCGGAAACATTAGCAGCAACCCAATGGTAACTAATATTGTACAAAGTGTTGCAGGCAATTTGATGACTAAATTTGGTTTAGATGCAACAGCTGCTAACGGAATAGTAGCTTCAATGGTGCCTAACGTATTAAACTCATTAACCAAAAAAACCAACGATCCTAACGACAAAAGTTTTGACTTACAAGGAATACTTAGCAGCGTAGGAGGCGGTAATATAGATGTAGCTGGCCTTATAGGACAAGTGGCAGGCGGAGGTAAAGCAGGCGGAATTGCGGGTTTAATAGGTAAACTATTTGGTAAATAATTAATCCAATTTAATTAGTAAAAAAGCGTTGCAAACTATAGTGTTTGCAACGCTTTTTTTATTCAAATTCATTTGCCTAAAAAAATTATATTTGTTACAATCAATACAACTTCAAATTATGTTAAAGCAAATTACAGTACTATGCTCGTTTACCCTAATTACATTGGCTACACACGCACAAAATGTAGGTATTGGCACAACAAACCCTAACGAAAAACTACACGTAATAGGAAGTATTAAAGTAGTAGATGGTACAGAGGGTACTGGCAAAGTACTTACCTCCGACGCTACGGGCAAGGGAACTTGGCAAGCCGTAAATGGCGTACCTCCTGGCGTAATAGTAATGTGGAGTGGTACTACCGCAACTATACCCGCAGGCTGGGCATTTTGCGATGGCACACTAGGCACTCCCGATTTACGAGATAGATTTATAGTAGCTTCGGGTACTGCCAATGCAGTAAATAGTATAGGTGGTACAGATGCGCAAACCCTTACTCCTGCGCAACTCCCAGCGCATACGCACACAGGCACAACTAGTACCGATGGTAATCACTTTCATGGTAATGGACCCAACTCATCGGGCGTTTTTTACTCCGACCCATTGCCTGCCGAGCATGGCTCAGGTTTTACTACAGGCGCACAATTTGCTGATGGTGGTGCTTCGGGTATTTCTCGTGGTGGCTTTCAAACCAGTACTGATGGTAATCACTCACATACACTTACTACCGATGCTATGCCTGCTGCCACTAGCTTTGACAACCGACCAGCCTATTACGCATTAGCCTATATTATGAAACTATAAGTAATTAAATTACGAATTAAAAAATATAAATTACGTTTAACACCAACCGTTTATCCATCGCATGAAAACTATTATTACAACCTCCGCATTAGTTATAACATTACTAAACACTACCTTAGCACAACGTATGAATTATCCGCGAACCCCCAAAAGAGCCGAGAAATATGTAATAGGTAACAACACTATTACTGACGAATACATGTGGTTGGAAAACGACAATAGTCCCGAAACCAAAAACTGGGTAGAAACAGAAAATAGAATAACCGAAAACTATATGCGTAAGCTAGATAATAGAACGGCTATAAAAAATAGATTGCAAAAACTATGGAATTACGAAAAACGCACTGCTCCTACTTACAAAGCAGGTTGCGAATTTTATTTTAAAAATAATGGTACTCAAAATCAATCGGTGTTGTATATGAAAGGTACTGATGGTAAAGAAAAATTAGTACTAGACCCCAACGTATTAGCTACCGATGGTACTGCAAGTATTACCACATTTAGCGTATCTAAAAACGCAAAATATTTGGCCTATGCCTTAGCTAAAGCAGGTAGCGACTGGACAGACATTTACACCATAGACCTTAGCACTATGAAAGCGTTGCCAAAAATATTGAAGTGGACAAAGTTTACAAGCATAGCGTGGCGCGGAGATGCAGGTTTTTACTATTGTAGATACAACGCCCCTAAAGACAATGACAAAACATTTACCGAAGCTAACGAAGGACATAAACTATTTTATTATGATTTAAAAACTCCTACTACCGATGGTACACTGGTGTACGAAAATGCAAAAGCCCCCAAACGCACATTTGGCGCAGATATTACTGATGATGAAAAATGGTTGATGATATACGAAAGCGAATCTACATCGGGTAACGCATTATATTTAAAAAGTACAAGCAATGATAAATTACCATTGATAACAGTAAGTAATAATTTTGATAATGATTGGTCGGTAATACACAATACTCCTACTACACTCTATTTATCTACTAATTTTAAAGCTCCTAACAAGCAAATTATAAGTTTTGATATTGCAACTAAAAAAACAAAAACAATAATAGCCGACAAGGGGCAACTATTGGAAATAGCCAGTGCTAATACAAACACATTGTTGTTGTCTTATTTAGATAATGTAAAATCGCAAGCCTACGTTTACAACTACGAGGGTAAGCAATTACAACAATTAAAAATGCCCGCAGTATGCCAGTTATCAAGTGCTAACGCCAACGAGCTTACAGGTAACTATAGTTTGGAAATAAACACATTTACCGCACCCACAACACTATATAGTTACGACACTAAAAGTAATTTGCTAGTAGCTACATTTACTCCACAGTGTAATTTTAATGCTGATGAATATGTAACTGAGCAAATATTTGTGCCTTCTGATGGTGTTAAAGTACCCGTGTTTTTAATACATAAAAGAGAATTTAAAATAGATGGTACTAACCCATGTTTCTTGTTTGGCTATGGTGGATTTAGTAGCCACTACGCCCCCGAATTTAGAGTAGATAGATGTGTGTTCCTAGAGCAAGGCGGTGTGTATGCTGTAGCAGGCATACGTGGTGGCGATGAATATGGCGAAGAGTGGCACAAAGCAGGCATTAAACTACAAAAGAAAAATTGTTTTACCGATTTTATAGCAGTAGCAAATTACCTATGCGATAATAAATATACCAGTCACGAACGCCTTGCTATACATGGGCGTAGCAATGGTGGCTTGCTTATAGGTGCTGTTATGACTATGCAACCATCGTTAGCCAAAGTGGCTATACCTACTGTGGGAGTATTGGATATGCTCAAGTTTCATAAATTTACAATAGGATATTTATGGACAAGTGATTACGGTAGTGCTGATAATAGAGAGGAGTACGATTACATAAAAAGTTACTCGCCTTACCACAATTTAAAAAACACAGCTTACCCTGCAACCCTCATTACCACTGGCGACCACGACGATAGAGTTGTACCTGCACACTCGTTTAAATTTGCAGCACGCTTACAAGAATTAAACGTAAGCGAAAATCCTACACTCATACGCATAGATGTAAATGCAGGACATGGCAGTGGTAAACCAATTAGCAAACAAATAGACGAATACACCGATATATGGTCGTTTGTGATGCACAACTTAGGTATGAAATTTAGGTAGTAAAATTTTATACGTTTAGTTACTTTATATTTTATTTTAGCATTTCGTTTTAAAACAAAAAACTAATGAGTGAAGATACACAATGGATGGGGCGCACACGCCTATTGGTGGGCGATGCAGGTATAGAAAAACTGCGTACTGCCAACGTACTTATAGTAGGACTTGGTGGAGTAGGTTCGTATGCCGCCGAAGCTATATGCAGGGCTGGTGTAGGTAATATTACTATAGTAGATGGAGATACGGTAGATACCACCAACAGAAACCGCCAATTACCCGCACTAAAAAGCACTGAGGGTATGAGCAAAGTAGTACTTATGCACGAACGTTTGCTGGACATTAATCCGCAATGCAACTTAACTATGCTTAATCAGTTTATGAAAATTGAGGATATGAAAGCATTGGTTATTGATGGCAAGTACGATTATGTGGTTGATGCCATAGATAGTATTACTCCCAAACTCACACTAATATCAACGTGTGTGTTTAACAACATACGCATAATTAGTAGTATGGGCGCAGGCGGAAAATACGACCCTACACAAATATTGGTACAAGATATATCGTCATCATACAACTGTAACTTGGCGCACTATGTACGCAAACGCTTACGCAAATACGGTATTAAGAGCGGAGTTAAAGTAGTGTTTAGCACTGAGCTGGCAGAGGTGTCATCATTAATGATTACTGATGGTAGTAATTTTAAACGCTCGGCATTTGGTACTATATCCTACATGCCCGCAGTATTTGGTTTAACGTGTGCATCGGTGGTGGTGCGCGAACTGTTAGACAAAAAAGTAAAGTTTAACAAAGTGGATAGACCAGAACAGTTTTTAGCAAAAAAATAAATAGATGAATATACAACCACAAGTAGGCGCAATGCTATTTGCAGCAGGTTTGGGTACACGTTTAAAACCGTTTACCAACACACACCCCAAAGCTATGGCATTAGTTAATGGTAAGCCTCTACTGCAACACAATATTGAAAAATTACGCAACGCAGGCATTACTTTTATTGTAATAAACGTACATCATTTTGCAGAGCAAATTATTGATTTTTTAGCCTTAAATAATAACTTTGGTTGTACTATTGTAATAAGCCACGAAACACCAAACGTGCTCGAAACTGGCGGCGGACTTGCTTTTGCAGCGCATCATTTTACAATGCCGCATATTTTAATAGTTAATTGCGATATACTCTCTACCATTAATTATGCACAACTTATAGTACAACACATAAGTTGTAACAACGATGCTACTTTGGCGGTAACTGATAGAGTTACGAGCCGAAATTTATTGTTTAACGACGCTACTAATTTGGTAGGTTGGTGCAACACTGCTACTAACGAAACAAAATTACCCATACCTTGCCCCTACCCTATTAGCAAGGCGTTTAGCGGTATTCATATAATTAAAAAAACACTTATAAACGCTATAACACAACAAGGTAAGTTTAGTATGATTGATGTGTATTTGGATTTATGCACAACATTACAAATAAAACACTACGACCATAGCAACGATATATTAGTTGATGTAGGAAAGCCCGAAGCCATAGTAGAAGCCGAAAAAAATTTTAACTAATACCGTAATTGAATAAATTAAAAACATACTTAACACAGCCATTAACCAAAGTAAACAAATGGCTTTTGTTTTTTAACCTATGTTGCATTGTGGCTACAGCAGTAGCAATGCTTGCACCTTATGTATCGGCGCAAGTATGGGCTATGCCTGCTATGGCTAACATTGTGTTTCCGTATTTGTACATA
>JBEBIC010000450.1:0-1301 GCA_040080595.1 Bacteroidia bacterium
ACTTCTTCTGAAACTAGGCTGGGTGTAGTTAATTTACCTATTGTGTGCACCATACCCACAGTAAGTATAGCAAGCCAAAACAATGTATTGTGTAACGGTGGCACAACAGGTGCCGCTACTATACATGCTACGGGTACAGCACCGTTTACTTACTCGTGGAGCAATGGTGGTACAGATAGTATAGCCACCACACTAAATGCAGGTATATATACATGTATTGTTACTAATGCTTGCGGTGCCGATACTCAAACCGTAACTATTACACAACCTAGTGCTATTACAGCCTCAACTAACAGCAATGAACCAACTTGTAATGGCGATACCAATGGTACAGCTAAAGTTACTGTAAGTGGTGGTACAGCACCTTACTCATACTCGTGGAGTTTTGGCGGTAGCACCACTAACATTGCTACTGGTTTAATAGCGGGTACATATACCTGTACTATTACTGATAGTAATATGTGTACATTAACAAAAAACATAACTGTTGTAGATTTTCCAGTATTAACAGCTACGGTAGCACAAGCTAATGTACTATGCAACGGTGCTAATACGGGTGCAGCATCAGTAGTGGCTATAGGAGGCGATGTTAGTTATTATGATTATTTATGGTCTAACGGCAGTACTAATGATTCTATAGTAAATATAGGAGCTGGTGCATACACGTGTACTATAACCGATGATAATGGTTGCGCTATAGTACAAGCAATAACCGTTACACAGGCAGCCGCTATTACAAGCGCACAAACGCTAACACTATGCGCAGGACAAAGCACTACAGTTGGTACTAATACATATAGTACAAGTGGCACATATACTGATGTATTAACTGCCACTAATGGTTGCGATAGTACCGTAACTACTAACTTAACAGTAGAAAGCGCAATAGATATAACTACAACTCTAAGCGGTTTGGCTATAACAGCTAACCAAACGGGAGCTACTTACCAATGGATAGATTGTGCCAATAATACACCAATAGCAAACGCTACCAATGCCACTTACACAGCTACAGCTAATGGCAACTATGCAGCTATAGTTACAGTTAATAACTGTGTTGATACTACTGCCTGTGTATCTATTACAAGCGTAGGTATTAAAGCACTTAATATTACTAACGCTAACATAAACCTGTATCCTAACCCTAGCAATGGTGTATTTACCATAGAATTAAATGCTAATGGTTCGGTTATAATTATGGATGTTTTAGGTAAAGTAATTATTAATCAAAATGTAACCAAAGGTAAAAATACGATTGATTTATCTGCTTACAGCAATGGAGTGTATGTACTTTCGGTAAC
>JBEBIC010000166.1:0-6318 GCA_040080595.1 Bacteroidia bacterium
TTACATTATACATCATACAAGGTACAATCTGATTATCTCTAACCGCCCACGCCCAAAACAACGTAGGTATAGGCACCACCACGCCCAACCCCAAAGCCATACTGGAACTACAAGCTACTGATAAAGGTTTGCTAGTACCACGCCTTACAGCAGTGGAAATGAACGCCATAGTAGCGCCACCCAACGGCTTACTTGTGTATAATACTAACGACAACTGTTTTAATTATTTTAATACCACAACTACCACTTGGAAAAGTATGTGTAGCGCCACAGGTATTATAAATAGTGGCGATACTGTAATCATCAACCTATTAAAAGCCGATAGCCTATTTGCACATTATTTAAAAGTGGATAGCGCATTCATCAACAACTTGTTTACACACTACATAATAGCCGATAGCGCCTACATAAAAAACCTAATAAGCAGCTACATAAAAAGCGATAGCGCTTACATACAACTATTGCATACCGATAGTATTGTTACTACTTACTTACAAGCGCACTACATACGTACCGATAGCATATACGCAGGTTTAGGGCGTTTTGATTCGCTCACAATTAAGGGGTTAAGTATTGATTCGCTTATTACACAAATAACCACCAACTACCTCAACACTAAAGATACCGTAGTACTAAAGTATTTACAAACTGATAGTATTTACAGCGTACTTATAAAAGCCGACAGTGCATTTATAAAAAGTATTCTTGCCAATACCATTACAGCACACTACGTTACTACCGATAGCTTATATGCACACTTTGGTAAATTTGATAGCCTACAAATAGGTGGTAAAAATATTAGCTCAATTATTAGCGATAGTATAGCCTCGCAAGCTTGGCTACTAAAGGGAAACAACGCCACAGCTAACAACAAGCTAGGTACACTTAATGCCAACGACTTACACATAATAACTGGCGGTACCGACAAAATAACCATACTTAACGGTACGGGCAACGTAGGTATAGGGCAAACATTACCCAGTGCCAAGTTAGACGTATTGGGCAACATACAATTTAGCACCGACCTTAAACCTGCTGGTAATGCAGGTACTACAGGCGATGTACTTATAAGCCAAGGTGCAGGCGCAGCCCCTACATGGGTAGCACAAACCACCATTGCTCCCGCCACTACCAACACTATGAGTAGCACAGGCAATACCATTACCAATACCACCAACGGTGTAGTAGCCACTGCACCTGCAGTAAACACAGTAGTTAACTCCCTTACAGGTACTAACCTTACCACTACTATAAATGGTATAGCAGGCGCAGCATTAGACCTAAGTAGTATAGTACCTGCCACTACCAATACCATGAGTAGCACAGGCAATACTATTACCAATACCACCAACGGAGTAGCTGCCACGGCGTCTGCAGTAAACACGGTAAGCAACACCCTTACAGGTACTAACCTTACCACTACTGTAAACGGTATAGCTGGTGCAGCTATTAACCTTAGTACAATAGTGCCTGCCACCACCAACACTATGAGTAGCACAGGCAATACCATTACCAATACCACCAACGGTGTAGTAGCCACTGCTCCTGCAGTAAACACCGTAAGCAACACACTTACTGGTACTAACCTTACCACTACTGTAAACGGTATAGCTGGTACAGCTATTAACCTTAGTACAATAGTGCCTGCCACTACCAATACGATGAGTAGTACAGGCAATACCATTACCAATACCACCAACGGTGTAGTAGCCACTGCCCCTGCAGTAAACACCGTAAGCAACACCCTTACAGGTACTAACCTTACCACTACTGTAAATGGTATAGCGGGTACAGCTATTAACCTTAGTACAATAGTGCCTGCCACTACCAATACGATGAGTAGTACAGGCAATACCATTACCAATACCACCAACGGTGTAGCTGCCACGGCGTCTGCAGTAAACACCGTAAGCAACACCCTTACAGGTACTAACCTTACCACTACTGTAAACGGTATAGCTGGTACAGCTATTAACCTTAGTAGTATAATACCCCCAAACAATAACTGGACCTTATTAGGCAATGCAGGCACAGTAGCAACTACTAACTTTGTAGGCACTACCGATGCTGTGGACTTAGTAACACGCACCAACAATACCGAAAAAATGCGCGTAACAAGCGCTGGTAATGTAGGTATAGGCACAACAACACCCAATGCCAAGGCGTTGCTAGATATGGTAAGCACAAGTAAAGGACTACTTATGCCACGTGTAACCACAGTGCAACGCTTAGCTATAAACAACAATACGGCCGATGCTACCATAGCAGGTTTGCAAGTATATGACCTTACTACCAGTACATTTTGGTACCACGATGGCACATACTGGGTACAAGCAAGCAACAACCCCGACCCTAGCCTTGGTGCTATAAGCATATTCCCCTACACAAGCATACCTACCGATTATTTAGAGTGTAACGGCAGTGCCGTAAGCCGTACTACTTACGTTGCATTATTTAACAAAATGGGTACTACTTACGGTGTAGGCGATGGTAGCACTACATTTAACCTACCCGACCTACGTGGCGAGTTTGTACGCGGTTGGAGTAATGGACGTGCAGGTGTTGATGCCGCAAGGGTTATGGGAAGTGCACAGGGAGATGCCATACGCAACATAACAGGACAGTTTAGAGCAGCCACTCTTGGTGGTGGAATATTTAATACAGGCGCTATTGGTTTAGTATCGGGTTTTAACCCCGTACATGCTGGTGGTGGTGGCTATGCTAATGGTGGCGCAACTTATAATTTAGATGCTTCGCTACAAGTACCTACAGCGGCGGAAAACAGACCCCGCAACGTAGCTATGGTATATGCTATAAAAGCTATACCTACTACTGTAACAGTAGGTAGTACTACTATACAAAATATAGTAAATGCTGCGGTAGCTAGTGCAGTACCTGCAGGCTTAGTACAGCATTTTGCCAACATTACTGCGCCAGCAGGCTATTTAGAGTGTAATGGCGCTGCGGTAAGCCGTACTACTTACGCAGCGTTATTTGCAGCCATAGGCACACTATATGGCGTAGGCGATGGTAGCACTACATTTAATGTACCCGACCTACGTGGTGAATTTATACGTGGGGTAGATAAAGGGCGAGGAGTAGATGCTGCTAGAGTTGTAGGGAGCGCACAAGCGGATTTATTTAAAGCCCACAACCATACATTTGTGGCCCAAAACTGGGGAGGAACGGTGCTTCCGCCAAATGGTGTTTCTGGAAATGGATCAGGTGTTGATGGAGACTTAGATGGTTCAACTGTTGTTACAGGTTATGATAAGTCTAGTGTTCCTCTAGTTCTCAATAATACAGGCGGTGCTGAAACCCGCCCACGCAACGTAGCTATGTTACCCTGCATAAAGTTTTAAACACAACACAAACAGAATAATTTTTACTCTAATGAAAAAACTAACACTACTTATTTGTACCGCCTATACACTTAACGCAACAGCACAAAGTAATATAGGTATAAACACAGCCTCTCCCGATGCGTCTTCTATTTTAGACATTACACACAACGCTCGTGGTTTACTTATACCTCGCTTACAATTAGTAGCAAGTAATAATCCTGCTCCTATAGTAGCACCAGCATTAAGTTTATTGGTGTTTAACTTGTTGCCTTCGGGCGTGTTTCCTAATGATGTTAAAACGGGTTATTACTACTGGGATGGAGCTAAATGGGTAGGTATAGGAGGCGCACCTCCCGCTACTACTAACACACTAAGTAGTAGCGTTAACACTATTACATCAACCGTTGATGGCTTAGTAGCCACAGCACCAGCGGTAAACACCGTAAGTAATACACTTACAGGCACTAACCTTACTACTACCGTAAATGGTATAGCTGGTACAGCTATTAACCTTAGCACAATAGTGCCTGCCACCACCAATACTATGAGTAGCACAGGCAATACCATTACCAATACCACCAATGGTGTAATAGCCACTGCACCCGCAGTAAACACCGTAAGCAATGCACTTACAGGTACTAACCTTACTACCACAGTAAATGGTGTAGTAGGCGCAACGTTAGACCTTAGCACCATAATACCCCCAAGTAATAACTGGAGCTTATTAGGTAACGCAGGCACTGTAGCAGCTACTAACTTTGTAGGCACTACCGATGCCGTGGACTTAGTAACACGCACCAACAATACCGAAAAAATGCGAGTAACAAGCGCTGGTAATGTAGGTATAGGCACAACAACACCCAATGCCAAGGCCTTGTTAGATATGGTAAGCACAAGTAAAGGACTACTTATGCCACGCGTAACCACAGTGCAACGCTTAGCTATAAATAATAATACGGCTGATGCCACCATAGCAGGCTTGCAAGTATATGACCTTACTACCAGTACATTTTGGTACCACGATGGCACATACTGGGTACAAGCAAGCAACAACCCCGACCCTAGCCTTGGCGCTATAAGCATATTCCCCTACACAAGTATTCCTACCGATTATTTAGAATGTAACGGCAGTGCAGTAAGCCGTAGTACTTATGCCGCATTATTTGCCAAAATAGGAACCACCTACGGTGCAGGCGATGGTAGCACTACATTTAATCTACCCGATTTACGTGGCGAGTTTGTACGTGGGTTTGATAATGGTCGTGGGGCTGATGTAGCAAGGGTTATGGGAAGTGCGCAGGGAGATGCCATACGCAACATAACAGGACAGTTTAGAGCCGCTACACTTGGTGGATTAAACTTTAATACAGGGGCTATTGGCTTAGTATCGGGTTTTAACCCATTACATGCTGGTGGTGGTGGCTACGCTAATGGTGGCGCAACTTATAATTTAGATGCTTCGCTACAAGTACCTACAGCGGCCGAAAACAGACCCCGCAACGTAGCTATGGTATATGCTATAAAAGCTATACCTACTACTGTAACTTATGGCAGTAACACAACCGATGCACAAACACTGAGCATAACAGGCAATACACTAAGTATAAGCAATGGCAACAGTGTAGTGTTACCTACAGCTCCTGCGGCTGGTAGTTGGGTTACGGTTGGTACTATACCTACCAGTGGCACACCACGTACCAATACGAATACCTACCCTATTTACGTAACGTTTACAGCTAATTTTAATGGAGCTAGTTCTGGTTCATGGTCATATGTTTATTTATACTTAAACGGTCAGCTTATAAAGCAAAATTCTTCGCATGGAGCCTTCTTATATGGCTATGCAGACTGGGTAATTATTCCTCCAGGTATGTCGTATTATTTTACAACATCAGCTTCTGCAGGTACAACAACCGTTACTAATTTGTTGGAGTATAAATAAAACCCGCACCAGCTACTTTTTCCCCAATAGCACAATTCGCAACGTAGCTATACTGCTACACCTAAAATTTTAAAGCAAACAAAAACACTTCAGTAATTTAAAACTCCTATTTATTATAACTAAAAATCAATCAATTTTAAAAAAAATGAAAACAACAACAGTAAACGCAGTAGCAACAGAAAGTTCATTTATGTTATTATCTCAAATAACAAATTTATGGCAAGCCGATATCTCGGCCGAATTAAAAGAGCACCATTTAACACTTACCGAATTTACAATTTTATCAAGTGTATATTGGTTAGCACAGCAAAAAAGCGAAGTTACACAGGTAAATGTATGTACTCATTCCAACACCAAAGCCATGAATGCATCTATTATCCTACGCAAATTACAAGCCTTAGGTTTTTTAAAACGTAAAGAGCATTCTATAGATACTAGAGCAAAAACAATATCATTAACACCTAAAGGAGCTGATATTATTAAAAACATTTTGATTGAAGTAAATTTAATAAACAATCGTTTCTTTTCAATTTCTAAAAATAAAGAAGAAAGTTTTATAAAAAAACTAGAAGATATAAGAAATATAAATATGGACTAATTTGATGCGCCTAAAAACAAAATAATTATACCAAATAAAATTGTAATAATTAAATACACTCAGTATTAATACTCAACCCAAAACACACCCATGATAAATACACTAATGAACCAAAATAGTAGTAAAAAAAAGCAACTCAAAACAATTTTAGGCAAGCACAATTTAACAACTGCCGAGTTTGTAGTGTTACAAAGTATTCAAAATTTAAGTACTGATAATACACACATTAGTCAAATGGATCTTTGTACTTATGCCAACACTAAACCCATGAATACCTCTATACTGCTACGCAAACTTGTAGCACGCAAATTAGTACAACGCCGCGAACATCCTATAGATACACGCGCTAAAGCAGTAAGCCTTACATCAACAGGCAAAAAAACAATAACAGAATTACTTTTAGATACTAATTTTACTAATGAGTAATTATTTAC
>JBEBIC010000167.1:0-6311 GCA_040080595.1 Bacteroidia bacterium
ATGCAATTATAAAAGAAATAGTAATCCTTTGTGGAGGAAATCCAGACATGGCGAAACACCTATGGAATACTACTTAATAAGGTTTCGAACACTTGTGGCTTAACACTTGCGAGAGTATATAGTAGAAGTTTGTAACTTCTTTAGACTTTATTATCATTACGCTTAATTTTTAAAACAAAGTTATAAACTTTTGTGTAATATCAAGTTCCAACTGAGGCATTTCTGCCAAGCTCACGAAACAATAATTTAAAATTAACATTGAGTAACTAAACGTGTGCAATGCTTGTGCTATTATATACAATTAATAGCCAAAATTACCATTAAACCAATCCCTTAAAAAAACAACTAAAATGACCAGAAGAAAAGCTAAAAACAAGCATTACGGTATATCGAATCCTTTATTACAAAGGATTCGTGGAATGCGCCAGGCTGTAGCTAACTAATTACAATGTCATTTGGTATTAATTTTATTTTCTTTAAGCAAAGCACTTAAACCAATAAGGGCAACGTATATTAACTATACATTGCCCTTATTGGTTTAATTATAAGTTTAGTAAATTATTCTTTACCTCCGTCTAATTTTTCTTGTAACTCTTTTAACTCAGCCCATTTACCTTCGCTAGCTAGTAACGCTTGTTGTGCCCAAGTACTAGGATCGTGCATTTTGTAGCGGTCTCCTCCTGTTAACAATACTTCTTTTGATTTTTCTACTGATGTTTCAGCTAATTGTGCCCAAGTTGAAATTCCTGCAGCTACGTACAATTCTTCAATTTTCGGACCAATACCTTCAACAATTTTCAAATCGTCTAATTTTACTTTTTTACCAAAAGCTTCAGTTGCTGCTTTTGCATTAAAACCACCTTCTGTAGTAGTTTCTGGCGCAGTAGCTGCATCAGCGGTAGCACCTGCTGGCTTACGGCTACGACGTGTAGTTTTAGCTTTTTCAGGTTCTGCTGTTACTTTAGCGTTAGAATAAATTTCGTTAAAATCAACTAATTCAATCATACACATATCAGCATTATCTCCCATACGATTACCCGTTTTAATAATACGAGTATATCCTCCAGGACGATTTGCAATTTTAGGTGCTACATCTCTAAACATAGTTGTAACGATGTCCTTATTTTTTACGTAAGCAAATACAGTACGACGGTTGTGTGTAGTATCTGTTTTTGATTTTGTTAATAAAGGCTCAACATATTTTCTCAACTCTTTAGCCTTAGCTACAGTTGTGAATATTCTTTTGTGTATAATCAATGAAGAAGCTAAATTGGCTAACAACGCCTTACGGTGTGCTGACGTTCTTCCTAAGTGATTTACTTTTCCTCCGTGTCTCATAATATTATTTTAATAACTAATTATTATTCTTTTTCTAATTGGTATTTACCAATGTTCATTCCAAAATGTAAGCTCTTAGAGTGTACTAAGTCTTCCAATTCTGTTAATGATTTTTTACCAAAGTTTCTAAATTTAAGCAAATCGCTTTTGTTAAACGAAACTAATTGTCCTAATGTATCTACTTCTGCAGCTTTTAAGCAATTTAATGCACGTACAGATAAATCCATATCAGATAATTTAGTTTTTAACAATTGACGCATGTGTAGCGTATGCTCATCAAATTCTTCTTTTGGTGCTTTATCTTCAGTATCCAACGATATTTTTTCGTCAGAAAATAACATAAAGTGATGAATCAATATTTTAGCTGATTCTTTTAATGCTTCTTTAGGATGTACAGAACCGTCTGTAGTAATATCCATTACCAACTTTTCATAATCCGTTTTTTGCTCTACACGAAAGTTTTCTATCGTATATTTAACATTTTTTATAGGAGTATAAATAGAGTCAATTGATATTGCTCCAACAACAGTACCTGCAGGCAATTTTTGTTCTTCAGCTGGAACATAACCACGGCCTTTTTCAACCGTTAATTCCAACTTTAGTTTAACAGAAGGGTCCATAGTAGCTATTACTAAATCAGGATTTAATACCTGAAAAGCAGTAGTGTATTTTCCTATGTCGCCAGCTGTTAAAAATTCTTTGCCTGAAACATTTACAATTACACGTTCGTTTTCAGTACCGTCTATTTGACGCTTAAAACGAACTTGTTTTAAATTTAAAATAATTTCAGTTACATCTTCAACCACACCTTTTATTGTCGTAAATTCATGATCTACACCTTCAATCTTAACTGAAGTAATCGCAAATCCTTCCAACGAGTTTAATAAAATTCTACGAAGCGCATTACCTATGGTAATACCGTAGCCTGGTTCTAATGGTCTAAATTCAAATTTACCTTCGGTATCATTTGAATTTATCATAATCACTTTATCGGGCTTTTGAAATGGTACAATACTCATTATTTATATAGTAGATTAAGTAGATTAAATATTATCTTGAGTACAACTCCACAATAAGTTGTTCTTTAATGTTTTCTGGTATTGAAGCACGCTCAGGAATTTGTACAAATTTACCTTTCATACCACTTCCGTCCCACTCTAACCATGACCATTTTGATACTTTTTGACCACGTACACTTTCAAAAATCTCTAACGATTTTGAACGCTCACGTACTTCAATAACATCTCCTGCTTGTACTTGGTAAGATGAAATATTAACTACAGAACCATTTACTAAAATGTGTTTGTGGCTAACTACTTGCTTTGCAGCATCACGTGTAGGTGTAATACCTAAACGATATACTACGTTATCTAAACGAGATTCAATTAACTGTAATAATACCTCACCAGTAACTCCATGAGCACGTGCCGCTGTATCAAACGTTTTCTTAAACTGACGTTCTAAAATACCATACGTATATTTAACTTTTTGTTTTTCTTGTAACTGAATTGCGTATTCAGATTGTTTCATACGCTTTTTAGCCAAACCATGTATCCCTGGAGGGTAGTTTTTCTTTTCTAGGTACTTATCAGGACCAAAAATTGGTTCACGAAATTTACGTGCAATTTTGGATTTAGGGCCAATATATCTTGCCATTTCTTTTTAAAATTACTTTACTTTAATTAATACTAAACTCTTCTTCTCTTTGGTGGACGACAGCCATTGTGTGGCATTGGCGTAATATCAACTATTTCAGTAACTTCAATTCCTGCACCAGCGATAGTTCTAATTGCAGATTCACGTCCAGCACCAGGGCCTTTTACATAAACCTTAACTCTTCTTACACCATTGTCAAAAGCAACTTTTGAACAATCAGCAGCAGAAATCTGTGCTGCATAAGGAGTATTCTTTTTAGAACCTCTGAATCCTGATTTACCAGCTGAACTCCACGATATTACATCGCCTGTCATGTTGGTAAATGATACTATAATGTTATTAAAAGTTGATGAAACATGCGCAAGCCCTGTTGCCTCAACTTTTACTACACGTTTCTTAACCGTCTTAGCGGTACCTTTAGATTGTTTTGCCATCTAATTTTTAAAACTTAGTTATTATTACTTAGTTACCTTTTTCTTGTTAGCAACTGTTTTCTTTTTACCTTTTCTTGTACGAGCATTGTTTTTAGTCGTTTGCCCACGCACTGGTAAACCTACACGGTGTCTAATTCCTCTGTAGCAACCTATATCCATTAATCGCTTAATGTTAAGTTGAACTTCCGAACGTAATACACCTTCTGTTTTGTAGTTATCTCCTATGATACTACGAATTTGACCTAATTCAGTGTCATTCCATTCTGAAACTTTCTTATCAACATTGATAGAAGCCTCAGCTAAAATTTTCTTGGCTGTACTTAATCCTATTCCGAAGATATAAGTTAGTCCAATTTCACCTCTTTTGTTTTTAGGTAAATCAATTCCTGCAATCCTTGCCATTTCTTTTGATTAAATTATTTTTGTCTTTGTTTGAATTTAGGATTCTTTTTGTTGATCACATAAATTCTTCCTTTACGCTTTACTATCTTACAGTCAGCGGTTCTTTTTTTGATTGATGTTCTAACTTTCATTTTTTATTTGTAACGGTATGAAATTCTTCCTTTTGTTAAATCGTATGGCGACATTTCTACTTTAACTTTATCGCCTGGTAATATTTTTATATAGTTCATTCTCATCTTGCCTGAAATATGAGCCGTAATAACGTGACCATTTTCTAACTCTAAACGAAACATAGCATTCGATAATGCTTCTATGATTGTACCATCTTGTTCAATCGAAGGTTGTTTTGCCATGTATTAATTTATAAGATAACTATTGTTTAAATTACTATTTTTATTTATTTCCGTGTAAATAATATCAAAATCAGATAAAATATCTGCCTTTCCATTATCTATTGCTACTGAATGTTCAAAATGAGCTGACATTTTTAAATCTTTGGTTTTTACTGTCCAACCATCGTTATAAAATTTCACATGTCTTACTCCCTCATTTATCATTGGCTCTATTGCTATTACCATTCCTTTTTTTAGTAACAAACCACTTCCCTTTTTTCCATAATTTGGAACTTCTGGCTCTTCATGCAAACTTTTACCTACACCATGTCCTGTTAATTCTCTAACAACACCGTAACCAAAACTTTCGCAATAGGCTTGTACTGCATTTGAAATGTCTCCTACTCTATTACCAACAACTGCTTTTTCAATTGCCAAATATAACGAAGTTTTAGTAACCTGCAACAATTTTTTATTATTTTCGGTAATATCGCCTACAGCAAAGGTAAATGCTGAATCTCCATAGAAACTATTTTTTAAAATACCACAATCTATTGATAATAAATCGCCATTTTTAATCAAAGTATCGCTAGGAATTCCGTGTACTACTTCACTATTAGGAGAAATACATAGAGAACCAGGAAAACCTCTATAGCCTTTAAAAGCTGCTATTGCATTATTATCTTTAATAAATGTTTCTGCAATTTTATCTAAAGATAAATAAGAAACACCCTCTTTAATATGTTTTGCAACTTCTGCTAAGGTTTTAGAAACTAATAAATTACTTTCTCTTAACAGTTCAATCTCTTCTTGTGTTTTTAAATAAACCATGTAAAAAGAATATTAAACTGCGGCTATTTCCTTATCAGCGGTTCTGCCTTGTACTCTTCCTTCTTTCATTAATCCATCATAATGGCGAACCAATAAATAACTTTCTATTTGTTGTAATGTATCTAACACTACACCAACTAAAATTAATAATGAAGTTCCACCATAGAATGCTGCAAATTTACCACTTACACCTGCTAATGAAGCAAATGCTGGTAATATTGCTATTAATGATAGAAATAATGCGCCTGGAAGCGTTATAAACGACATTATTTGATCAATAAACGTAGCAGTATCATCTCCTGGTTTAACACCTGGTATAAAGCCGTTATTACGTTTCATATCGTCAGCCATATTCTTAGGATTAATCATTATTGCAGTATAAAAATAAGTAAAAGCAATAATAAGTACTGCAAACAATAAGTTATGCCAAAAACCTGTATAATCCATTAACGCTGTAGCTACAGCATTCAATGATTTTGACTCAGTAAAACCTGATACTGCTGCTGGTAAAAACATAATTGCTTGCGCAAATATAATTGGCATAACTCCTGAAGCATTTACTTTTAAAGGTATATACTGGCGAGCACCATTTACATCGTTAGAACCTACTACACGCTTAGCAAACTGAACTTGTATTTTTCGTACACCTTGTACCAACATAATATTGAGTACGACTACTAAAAATAAAGCTACCATTTCTACTAAAAACAATACTAATCCACCACCTGAACCTGCACTAATTTTAGTATCAAATTCGGATAAAATAGCTTCTGGAAAACGAGCAATAATACCTACCGCAATAATTAAAGATACTCCATTACCAATACCTCTATCAGTAATACGTTCTCCTAACCAAAGCACAAACATAGTACCCGAAACAAGTATTATAAGCGTGCTTACCCACCAAAGTTGAGAGTTAGTTTCTAATTTAGCTGCATCAGGTATTTGCGTAGCAATATAACCTGGTGCTTGAAATAAAGTAACCACAATTGTCAATAATCGTGTGTATTGATTCAATTTTTTACGCCCACTTTCACCATCTTTTTGCAAACGAGCTAAAGTAGGTACAGCAATAGTTAAAATTTGAATTACAATAGATGCTGATATATAAGGCATTATTCCTAATGCAAATATAGAGGCGCGAGAAAAAGCACCACCAGCAAAAACGTTAATTAAAGCAGTTATTCCAGTTGCATCGCCTTGTTTTTCGCTTAGAATTTGGGCATCGATACCTGGTAATACAACAAATGACCCTATTCTATAAGCAATAAGCAAAAGAATTGTATATACAATCTTTTGCTTAAGCTCTTCAATAGAC
>JBEBIC010000168.1:0-6292 GCA_040080595.1 Bacteroidia bacterium
AAAAGCAGTTTTTTTAATCATAGGTCATAATCTTTTGTAACCCAATGATAGCAAAAGCTCTAGCCTTTTCTAGCATCAATTTTGTCCATTAACCCTTAATTGTACTCTTTGCTTCTCCGCTATCTCTGTTTATTGTGTAAACAACGTCTTAATTGTATTACAAACATTTATACAAGTGTGAGCAAACAAAAACTCCGTTTCAATTTACATTGAAACGGAGTTTTATTTTTTAAGAATGTATTCTCAAAAAGAATTTAAAATTAAGCTAAACGTACGTCTACTGCATTTAAACCTTTTTTACCTTCTTGAATTTCGAATACAACTTTATCGTCTTGACGAATTTCTTCTTTTAAACCTGACACGTGAACAAATACTTCTTCTTGTGTTTCTTCTACTTTAATAAATCCGAAACCTTTGGTTTCGTTAAAGAATTTTACTACTCCTGTTTTCATTTTACTTTTTTTTGTTTATTGATAAATCTTGCCGTTGTTAATTAATTTTTTGTTGGCAAAATGCGTTTAGTTGTTTTTACTGTTGCAAATATAGGTTACTTTTATGAAATAACAATATTATTTTTCATATTTATTTTTGTAGTCCTTATTTGCCAATTCTATAACTCTGTGCGCCTCGGCTTTGTTATATACATCGGTTATTTCGCAACCTGTGCTTTCTACACCTGGCATTATTTTGTAGGTTAAAAAATAATGCTTTAAGCGTGCTATAATAGCTGGTGGCACATCGTCTATGTCTTTCCATTGCGAGTAAACCTCATCGGTTTTCATTACTGCAATTATTTTATCATCTACTTCGCCTTGGTCTAGCATTCTAAAACCGCCTATTGGTATAGCTTTTAGTAATAAATCGCCGTGAGTAATGTTACGCTCACTTAGTACACATATATCCAATGGGTCTTTATCGCCGTGCAAACCTGGGCGACCAATTTTTTCTACGCAATAGTCTGCTACTAATGTATCGCAATACGTTTTAGGTATAAAACCATACAATGCAGGTATTATGTTAGAAAACTTTTGTGGTCTATCTACTTTTAAGTAGCCTGTTACTTTGTCTATTTCGTATTTTACGGTATCGGTAGGTACTATTTCTATAAATGCTGTTACTACTTCTGGAGCTTCGCTACCCATTTCTATTCCATGCCAAGGGTGTACTTTATAGCGTAGGTCTAATTTTTTTGTTAGTGCGTTGTAATCTTCGTTGTTCATTTTGTTTATTGTTTTTTAGTCTATTATTTTTCCAAAGTAAGTAATTATACTTTCTTTCATTAAGTGTAATTGTTGCCCAGGTTTTAAGTGTGGCAGTTTGTCGGTGGCTTGGTAGTGTGGCCATTGGTCATCGTCTCGGCCTACGTAGGTGTAATATCCGTAGGGTTTTAGCAATGTGCAAATGGCTATGTGCATTATATCTACTTTTTGGTCTTTGGTATATTTGCGGTGGTTAAACCCTAATTCTTGCAATCCAATTATAAATAATATTGCTTGTATATCCAAGTCGTCGCCAAACTGTGCCGAAAGTTCTTGCATTAAAATCTTCCAGTTTTTATCCACCAAAGCGGCTTCAGTTACAGTAGCATCTTGCATTGTAGTAGCGCTTACCAACCTAATATCCAAGCAAACATAAGCGGTGCTACTATGGTGGCATCACTTTCTACAATGAATTTAGGTGTGTGTTTATCTAACTTACCCCAAGTAATTTTTTCGTTGGGTACTGCGCCCGAGTAGCTTCCGTACGAAGTTGTACTATCTGATATTTGGCAAAAATATCCCCAAAAAGGTACGTCAGTCCATTCCAAATCTTGGTACATCATTGGCACAACACATATAGGGAAATCGCCTGCTATACCGCCACCAATTTGAAAAAAGCCTACACCCTTTCCGCCTGAGTTAGCACGATACCAGCTACTTAGCCATATCATATAATCAATGCCCGATTTCATAGTGGTAGATTTCATTTCGCCTTTAATACAGTACGATGCAAAAATATTACCCATAGTACTATCTTCCCAACCTGGGCAAATAATAGGCAAATTGCGCTCTGCAGCAGCAACCATCCATGAGTCTTTAGGGTCTATTTCATAATATTGTTTAAGTACGCCACTGTTTATCATTTTGTACATATACTCGTGTGGTAAGTAGCTTTCGCCTTTACTTTCTGCATCTTTCCACAATTCTACTATGTGTTTTTGCAAGCGACGAAATGCTTCTTCCTCAGGTATGCAAGTATCTGTAACACGGTTATAACCTTGCTCCAATAAATCCCACTCGTCCTGCGGGCTTAAATCGCGGTAGTTAGGCACACGTTTGTAGTGCGAATGCGCCACAAGATTCATTACATCTTCTTCCAAATTAGCTCCTGTACACGATATAATATCTACTTTGCCTTGACGAATAATTTCGGCTAACGATTTACCTAACTCTGCTGTACTCATAGCACCAGCAAGGGTTATCATCATTTTGCCACCTTCGTTTATGTGGGTTTCGTACCCTTTGGCAGCATCTATTAATGCAGCCGAATTAAAATGCTTGTAATGATTTTCTATAAATGTAGAAACTGGTCCTTTAGTAGCCATTGTAAAATTTTATTTTTAAATGTGTTTTTAAATATTTTATGCAAACATACATTTTATAGTGCATTTTCTCAAATTGAAATTTCTTACACTTTTTTGATTACCAAAAGTGAGTTTTAACTACCAATTGTTTCAAATTTAACTACACAATTTTATGAGTTCAATTTGTATAAAATTAACCAACGATACTACCTTAAAATTACTGGCGAGCATTACCGTACGGGAATTTGGTGTTATTACATAATTATTATTTGTTTGCAAATCGCTGGCACATTCGTGGTTGCCTTTGCTAAGTGTAGGTGCGTCGCTGTACTTTATTTCTATACTTGCAATAGGAGTTACTCCTTTTACTATTACCACATCTATTTCGGCGCCGTGTTGTGTGCGATAATAATACATTTGAAACGAATTGGGTAAACTATTGTAAATTTGCTCTACCACAAACGCCTCCCACGATGCGCCTAATGCAGGATGTGTAAGTAAATTTTTATACCTACTTACCTGTAATAAGTGATGTAAAATAGCAGGAGTACGTATGTATATTTTGGCTGATTTTACCAAGCGTTTTCCATTATTTACATGCCACGGCGCTAGCTTACGAATTAAGTAAGCCCCTTGCATAAACTCAATGTATTTTTTTACTTGAGTACCCGTAATACCCAACGAACGCCCAATGTTTTCTAAGTTTTCCACTTCGCTATTTAAGTGCGCTAGCATAGCCCATAGTTTTATAATAGTTTGCGGGTTGAGTTTTATATCAAACAGCTTATTCATATCTCTATACACATACGCATTTATAAAACTATCCGTCCATAAGTACCATAGTTTATCCGTTTTTAGTAATAATGATTCGGGAAAGCCACCTCTAAACCACAACGTATTTATATCTATGCTATTGGCAATGGCTTCGTTTATATTTATTTGAGTTATCTCTTGGTAAATAACTCGGCCTGCTAAACTTTCCGAAATTCCTTTTACCAAACTAGGGTCGGCCGAACCTAACAAAATAAACCTACCCGCTACACGATGGCTATCAATAATACTACGTAGCGCTGATAGTAAAGGCGGGTGTGTTTGTACTTCGTCTATTATTACCATGTCGTTTTTAAGTGCATTTAGCACTTCCAACGCATTGTTTTTTAACACGTATAAATCGTTTTCGTTTTCTAAATCAAAATAATGATATGCCTTACCACTTAACATAGCCAATTCTT
This sequence comes from Bacteroidia bacterium, assembly GCA_040080595.1. Lineage (GTDB taxonomy): Bacteria > Bacteroidota > Bacteroidia > UBA4408 > UBA4408 > JACMRI01. The sequence goes on from JBEBIC010000168.1 coordinate 3,796, forward strand.
TAGCAATAGTAGTTTTGCCTATTTGCCTTGGGCCAATAAGCATTAATGCTGGAAAATTAGAAGTTATCTCTAATAAGTCGTCAAAAACTGTACGTTGTATCATAGCACAAATTTACTTATTATTTTGAGTAAACAACATAATTAAGTTTGTTTTTACTCTTATTTTAAATAATTTATCCGAGTAATATTCAACTGAGAGTTGAATATTACTCGGATAAATAAAGTTATAGCTATTGATTATTAATAAAATACGTTTTTTAGCTAATTTTATTGCAAGAGTACTAAAAACGATTATTTAGTAAACAATAACTCACGGTATTTAGGCAACGGCCAGCTTGCATCGTCAATAAGTAGTTCTAGTTTATCTACGTTGTAACGTATGGTTTCAAAGTGTGCTTTTACTTTGTCGCAGTAAGCTACGGCTTGCTTACGACCATCAGTAAGTAGGTTGGCTTTTTTGCGTTCGTTTATCATAGCGGCTACTTGTGTACTAATAATATCAATGTGTGTAGATACTTTTTTAATATCTTCCAATTGAGTTTTTGCTAATAATTTAAACTCTTTATCAGTAAATAATTCTTTTAAACCACGTGCATTTTCTATTAATACATTTTGATATTTAATAGCCGTAGGTATAATTTGGTTCATAGCCATATCGGCCATTATACGGCTTTCTATTTGTATTTTTTTGGTGTAGGTTTCCAACATTATTTCGTGGCGTGCCTCTAGCTCACGATGCGTGTATATGTTGTGTTTTGCAAATACTGCCAATGTTTGTTTGCTCACAAACGCATCTAATGCTGGTGGTGTAGTTTTTATGTTGTTTAAACCACGTTTAGTGGCTTCTTTTACCCATTCTTCGCCATAGCCATTTCCTTCAAAACGAATTTTTTTGCAGCTACCTATTATATCACGCAACACGTGTAAAATAGCATCGTCCGACTTATCTCCTTTTTTAATACGTGCATCTACATCGTCTTTAAATATAAGTAATTGGTCAGCAACTATGGTGTTAAGCGTAGTCATGGCTTGCGAGCAATTTGCGCTTGAACCTACTGCTCTAAATTCAAATTTATTACCTGTAAATGCAAACGGCGATGTACGATTACGATCCGTATTATCTAATAATATTTCGGGTATTTTACCTATTAAGTTTAGCTTAATATCGGTCATTTCCTCTGGCTTTAATTTGCCATCTTTTACCTTACGTTCCAACTCATCTAGCGTAGCCGATAATTGCGAACCTAAGAACACACTCATAATAGCAGGAGGCGCTTCGTTAGCACCCAAGCGATGATCGTTGCCTGCGCCTGCAATGGTAGCACGCATAAGGTCGGCGTGGTCGTGTACGGCTTTTATAGTATTTACAAAAAATGTTAAAAACTGTAAGTTAGATTTTGGATTTTTACCTGGGCTTAATAAGTTTTTATTGGTGTTAGTAGCCAAACTCCAATTGTTGTGCTTTCCGCTACCATTAACGCCTGCAAAGGGTTTTTCGTGCAATAATACACTTAGGTTATGTTTGCGACCAACCTTGTGCATAATGTCCATTAATAGTTGATTATGATCCACTGCTAAGTTAGCTTCTTCAAATACAGGCGCACATTCAAACTGATTAGGCGCAACTTCGTTATGGCGAGTTTTTATAGGAATACCAAGTGCTATGGACTCCATTTCCAAATCTTTCATAAAATTTAAAGCACGTTCTGGTATAGTACCAAAGTAGTGGTCTTCCAACTGTTGTCCTTTAGCAGCAGCGTGTCCAAATAAGGTGCGCCCAGTTAATGATAAGTCGGGACGGGCATTTACCAAGGCGTCATCTATCAAAAAGTATTCTTGTTCCCAACCCAATGTAGCTACTACTTTAGTTACATTTTTATCAAAATATTGGCACACCAACGTAGCCGCTTTATCCACTGCATTTAATGCTTTTAATAAAGGGGTTTTATAATCTAACGCTTCGCCAGTATAGGATACAAATACCGATGGAATACACAACGTAGTATCAATAATAAATGCTGGCGATGTAGGATCCCAAGCACTGTAACCACGGGCTTCAAACGTGTTGCGAATACCACCGTTAGGGAATGATGAAGCATCGGGTTCTTGTTGTACTAACTGCGTAGCACCAAAACTATCTAATGCTGTACCATCGCCTTGTGGGTCAAAAAAACCATCGTGTTTTTCGGCAGTTAAGCCTGTAAGTGGCTGAAACCAGTGCGTATAGTGCGTTGCACCTTGGCTTATTGCCCATTCTTTCATACCGTTGGCTACTTGCGCTGCTACTTTTCTATCTATACTTGTGCCTAAGTTTGCAGCGTTTTCAACAGCTTCAAGGGCTTCTTTGCTTAAATACTCTTTCATAGATGCTGTACCAAATACTTTGCTACCAAAGGTTTTGGACATACGTACGGGTACATCTACATGTAATGGTTTGCGGTTTAATAACTCGCGGTAAGCTTGATGACGGAAATTTTCCATTTGTTTTATATTTTTA
>JBEBIC010000451.1:0-1293 GCA_040080595.1 Bacteroidia bacterium
AAAAGCAGTTTTTTTATTCATAGTCTTTGATTTCTTCAAAGCTAAGTATATTAAGCGACACAGAGATTTCTAGCACCAGAAATGTCTATTACCCCCAAAAAACATATAATCCACTCCCCTATTATCGCCTTACTTTCATATTAAAAACAAAAATGCTCCTCATATTTCTATGAAGAGCATTTTATGTTAAGCATTTATTTAATAGTTGAAACTTATTCTTCTATTTCAATAGATTGCTTATTGCTTTTTGAAGCTAACAAAGCTTCGTTTTCTTCTTTTGAACTTACAATTATTTTTTCGTAAGCACGCAAGCCTGTACCTGCTGGTATTAAGTGTCCTACAATTACGTTTTCTTTCAAACCTAATAAGTAATCTACTTTACCATTTACTGCTGCTTCGTTCAATACTTTTGTAGTTTCTTGGAACGATGCTGCCGATATCCACGAGTTAGTTTGTAACGATGCACGTGTAATACCTTGTAATTTTTGTTCAGATGTAGCAGTTATTGCTTCACGAGCTTCAGCCAATTTCATATCCTTACGTTTAAGCATCGAGTTTTCGTCGCGCAATTTACGTGCAGTTATTAATTGTCCTACTTTTAATGATTGTGAATCTCCAGCTTCCGTTATTACCACTTTACCAAATAAGCTATCATTTTCTTTCATAATGTCGGCTTTATTTGCATTTTGGTTTTCAAGGAACGAAGTATCTCCTGGGTCCACTACCAACGATTTACGCATCATTTGACGTACAATTACTTCGTAATGTTTGTCATTGATTTTCACACCTTGCAAACGATATACCTCTTGTATTTCATTTACAATGTATTCTTGTACAGCCGTAGGGCCTTTAATATTTAATATATCATCTGGTGTAGTAGCACCATCGCTCAACGAACTTCCTGCTTTTACGTAGTCATTCTCTTGCACCAATATGTGTTTAGATAATGGCACTAAGTACTTACGTACATCGCCAGTTCTCGATTCTACTATCACCTCACGGTTACCACGCTTAATTTTACCAAACGATATTACACCGTCTATTTCGGTAACTACCGCAGGGTTTGATGGGTTACGTGCTTCAAACAACTCAGTTACACGAGGTAAACCTCCTGTAATATCCCCAGTTTTGCCTGATGCACGAGGTATTTTTACCATTACAGTACCAGCTTCAATTTTGTCGCCATCGTTTACTGATATATGCGCACCTACTGGTATGTTATAAATTTTAGCTTCTAAACCATCTACCATAATTTTTATGGTTGGACTCTTAGTTTTGTCGCGCGATTCTATA
>JBEBIC010000452.1:0-1293 GCA_040080595.1 Bacteroidia bacterium
GAGTTAAAATCTACTTTGTAAACACACTCCCAACCTGTTATACTTTGGCTAAGCTTAGTATAAAGTCCTAACAAAGGAACTCAGTTAAATTATTTATTACTATAATTTACACTCTAAAACGCTTGATATTAAACGTAATTCGTAATTTTTAATTCGTAATTATTTAGTACTCGTTCTATTACTGCAACGGCATTAGCACTCGCTTAATTAATGCCTTAATTCACACACATTATACAATTTTCTTAGTACACAGTTAGTTAAAATTTCTTACTTAGTAAGGAACACTACTTTGTTATGCGCTTAACTTTAGGCTTTTACACCACTAATTAATTTTTGTTGGGTTATATTACCGTGCGTAAAATAATCGGTAAAACATACTCACATCACGGTGGCTGAGCGAAGTCGAAGCCCAATAGTACTAGGGCTTCGGCTCCGCTCAGCCACCAAAACGGGAGTAGCGAGTATTATAATCACGCCATGATTTCCCCTCCTTGGAGGGGCTAGGGGTGGGTCTCTTTGACCATTAACACCACCCAAAATGGGGATAGTGCGCCCACTAACTGCACCATTATTTACCAATACTTAAATCAATAAAAAAATGAACACAACTGTTTTTGACAAAGATTGGGTAGAACTCGTCTTTGAAGGTCGTAACCAAAATTATGGAGCGTACGTAATACGCAAAAATCAAGGAAACAATATGCTTTGGGGCGTGTTTATAACCCTTGGCATAGGTGTAGTAGCCATAGCAGTGCCACGCATAATTATGGCATTGAGCGATGCACCAATTGTGGAGCAGGTTATTAAAAATGATGATGTTATTAAGATTATCTCGTGTAAAATAGAAGATGTTGTAATAGAAAAAACACAACCTGCCGTTGCTCCCAAAGCCACTAAAGTAGAGGCTCCGCCTATAATAGTAGTGGATAAAGACGTTAAAAAAGTACTACCGCCAATTTTACCTGCTACTTTACCTCCTGAAAACGGAAATACTACTGGAGGAAGCCCTACAGGCACAGGTTTATTACCAACAACAGGAAGTGGGGAGGAGTGCCCATAATAGAACCACCCATTGTTATTGAAACTCCTGTGTATAGTGCCGAAATTATGCCCGAATTTGTAGGCGGCGAAGCTCAGCTATTTAAATACTTAGGCAGTAAAATAATTTATCCGCCAGCGGCTAAAGACAACAACATAGGCGGTAAAGTATTTTGGTGTAATAGACATTTCTGGTGTTTTTTTAGATACGTTTAGTTCAAGTGGACATTTCTGGTGGTGTTTATTTTATATGAG
>JBEBIC010000169.1:0-6276 GCA_040080595.1 Bacteroidia bacterium
TGTACAAACCCTTATTTTATAGCACTTTTGCAAAAACCGATAAAAATCTAATAAATATACAACTACCTTATGGCACGCAAAAAAATATACAACAACATACTGGAAACCATTGGCGATACGCCATTAGTACGCATTAACAACATTACTAAAGACGTAAAAGCTACTGTACTTGCCAAAATAGAAACGGTAAATCCAGGTAATAGTATTAAAGACCGTATGGCAGTAAAAATGATAGAAGATGCTGAGCGCTCAGGTGCACTTAAACCAGGCGGAACTATTATTGAAGGTACAAGTGGAAACACAGGTATGGGCTTGGCAATAGCGGCTGTTATAAAAGGTTATAAGTGTATATTTACAAGTACAGATAAACAAAGTAAGGAGAAATTTGATGCGTTGCGTGCATTTGGTGCCGATGTTATTGTGTGCCCTACCAACGTTGAACCCGAAGACCCTCGCTCGTATTACAGCGTATCGTCTCGTTTGGTTAATGAGGTACAAAACTCGTGGAAACCCAACCAGTACGATAACCCTAGCAATGCTGCTGCACACTACGAAAGTACAGGCCCCGAAATATGGGAACAAACCGACGGTAAGGTGGATCACTTAATAGTAGGTGTGGGTACAGGCGGAACCATTAGCGGTACTGCAAAATATCTAAAAGAAAAAAATCCAAACCTTAAAGTTTGGGGTATTGATACGTATGGTTCTTTGTTTAAAAAATACAAAGAAACAGGTATATTAGATAATAACGAAGTATATCCGTATATTACTGAAGGTATTGGCGAAGATTTTTTACCCAAAAATGTGGACTTTAGTTTGATAGATCATTTTGAAAAAGTAACTGACCGCGATGCCGCAATAATGACACGCCGCATACCACGCGAAGAAGGCATATTTGCTGGAAACAGCGCAGGTAGTGCTATGGCTGGCTTAATGCAGTTAAAAGATAATTTTAAAGAGGGCGAAGTAGTAGTAGTAATATTCCACGACCATGGCACACGTTACTTAGGTAAAATGTTTAACGAAGAATGGATGCGCGATCGTGGTTTTATTGATACTAAACCAACGGCTCGTAACATTATTGAAAGTCGTAAGAATTACACCTTACAATCGGTAAACGTTACTAGCACGGTTGATAATTTGTTGAAAATGATAATGACGAACGACTACTCGCAAATACCCGTAATGCAAGACGGCGCAATAGTAGGCGCAATACACGAAAGCTCGTTGTTAATGAAAATAGTAGCAAATCCATCATTAAAATTAGCTACTGCACAAGAAGTTATGGACAAGCCATTCCCTTACGTATCGTTAGATACTACGGCAGAAGCTATCTCTACTATGATTACTAAAGAAGTAGGCGCAGTTATGACCAAAGATGCGTTAGGTAACGAACACATTATAACCAAGCACGATATTATAAAAGCGTTGTGCAACGTATAACTAAATTTTTAAAACTATAAATAGTATGATTTTATATCTACTATCTAAAGTCTAATTACTAACATCTACTTACTTTTTATGCCTCTATTTTTTATTATTTCTTTTGCTTTATTAACGGTGGCTGCGTTAGGCTTGTTGTTTTATTATTTGTTTTATTTTTTAACATTTAATAAACATACTGATGAAGATGTAGCTATGCACTATCCGCCAGTATCGGTGGTAATATGTGCACGCAACAACCATGATAATTTGGCAGAATATTTACCCCAATTACTTACGTTGGATTATCCAAGTGAGTACGAGGTAATAGTAATGAACGATTGCTCATGGGATAGCACCAAAGATTTGTTAGAAGTATTATCTGCACAATATCCTCGTTTAAAAGCACACAATTTATCAGAAGAAAATTTATATCAACATGATAAAAAATTTCCGCTAACGCTTGGTATAAAGTCGGCGCAGCACGAAACTATTGTGTTTACTGATGCCGATTGTTATGTAAAATCGAGCACGTGGTTGCAACAAATGGTACAAGGTTATAGTAATACTACTACCGAGTTGGTAATAGGCTATGGTGCATACGAAAAAACAAAAGGCCTGCTTAACAAGCTTATTCGTTTTGATGCAGCAAGTATTGCGTTGCTTTATTTTTCGAGTACACTCAAAGGACATACTTATATGGGTACTGGGCGCAACCTGTCGTACAAGCGTAGTTTGTTTTTTAAGCACAAGGGGTTTGCTACACACAACCACATACAATCGGGCGATGATGATTTGTTTATAAACCGTGTAGCAACGCCACACAATACTACTATAAAAACACAACGTGAAAGCCATACCTTATCTGTTCCTAAAAAAACATGGACTACTTTTTTTAATCAAAAACGCCGTCATACAAGTACTGCTACATATTACAAAACAAGAGATAAGGCATATTTAAGTATGTATTATTCGTTGCAATTTTTATTCTACGTTGCTTTATTTACAAGCATTGTAGCACAAACTAATTTGTTTTATTTTCCATTAAGTGTATTGTTTGTAAAAACTATAACGCATATAATTGTGTATAAAAAAACAATGGCAAAGTTGGACGAAAAAGACTTAATAGCTCTTGTACCTTTGTACGAAATAATGTTGTTGGTGTTTTATGCTGGTGTACATACCGCTAATTTATTTAGCAAACAACCCCGATGGAAATAAATGAACTATCGCGCATAGAACGTGATAAAGAATTAGTACTACAAGCACTGAGCGCCACAAGTACGAACGCTTTTGACAAACTATTAAAACATTATTGGCGACAAGTATATAATCATATACACAAAATGATAGCTAATGATAGTGATGCCGAAGACCTTACTATGGAAACATTTGCAAAGGCATTTGGCAACATACACAAGTACAATAATGAGTATGCGTTTAGTACATGGTTGTATCGTATAGCAGGAAATACCACCATTGATTTTTTGCGAAAAAACAAACCTGAAGATGTGTTTTCTACATTTATAAACGATACCGAAGATGCGCCACAACACCCAGTAGCATTGGAAATTTCGTTAAAAACTGCCGTAACATTATCGCCCGAAGAAATAAGTATAAACAAAGATGCAAGCAATAAACTAAAAGAAGTAATAGAGAACTTAAAGCCTGCTTACAGAGATGTACTTATGCTACGATTTTATGAAGAACTAAGCTACGACGAAATAGCCACACAGCTCAACATACCTATAAATAACGTTAAGGTGCAGTTGCACCGTGCCAAACAATCATTACAAAAAAAATACACTCGCCACCATGACTAATACCACCGCACCAACAGTACAACTTATATTTGACCACTTCCCTAACCTTACTGATGTGCAGCGTGCGCAGTTTACACAATTGCAAGAAGTATATTTGGATTGGAACACAAAAATAAATTTAATATCGCGCAAAGATTTTGATCAGTTTTACGAGCGCCACGTACTGCACTCATTAGCCATAGCTAAGTACATAACCTTTGTTGATGGTACAGCAATATTAGATGTGGGTACAGGTGGAGGTTTCCCTGGTATTCCGTTGGCTATACTGTTTCCTAATTGTAGTTTTACATTGGTAGATAGTATTGGTAAAAAAATAATGGTAGTAAACGAAGTTGCCAAAACCCTTGGTTTAACTAACGTTACAGGCATTAATGATAGAGTAGAAAACATCAAACAAAAATTTGATTTTGTGGTAAGTCGTGCGGTTACTGCTTTTCCTGAGTTTCATAAATGGGTACGTACCAAAGGACGTGAAAACTGGAAAAACGAAATTCCTAACGGTATTATTTACCTTAAAGGTGGCGACCTTAGCGAGGAACTAAAAGGTTTTTTAAATGCGCTAAAAGTTACCTTTATAAGCGATTATTTTGCAGGCGAATTTTTTGAGAGTAAAAAAATTATTTATATGAAATTGTAACCCCAATGCACACTTACACTACACCTACTTTTGCACCCGCACTACTGCCCGAGGTAGAAGAGGAACTGGTGGTAGATTTGGACGAACTATTAGCGCCCATACATCATATAGTATTGTATAATGATGATGTAAATAGTTTTGACCACGTAATAGATTGCCTTGTAAAATATTGCGAACACCTACCCGAACAAGCGGAACAATGTGCGTATATAGTGCATTACAAAGGTAAGTGCAGTGTAAAAAACGGTACACTTATACAACTAAAACCCATACACGAAGCCTTGCTCGAAAACGGATTAAGTTCCGTAATAGAATCTTATTAATTACGAATTAAAAATTACGAATTACGTTTAAAAACCATCAGTTTACGAGTGTGAAAAAGTACAAGCACTTAGCACAACTCCATTACTCATTATTTATAACAAAATGTTTATTAGTCTTCGCAAAATATTAATACCCTTATTCCTTATTATAAGCATTATCATTATTGGTATTGCAGGGTTTATTGTTATTGAAAAATATAGCCTTGTTGATGCGTTTTATATGACCATAATTACGGTTGCTACTGTAGGTTTTAGCGAGGTGCACGAACTATCGCAAGCAGGAAAGTTGTTTACTTCGTTTCTTATTATTACAAGTTTTAGTACATTTGCCTACGCCGTTACATCGCTTACACAGTATGTTGCTGATGGCGAATTTAATCGCAATTTAAAATTATTCCGTATGCAAACAGCTATCGACAAGTTATCCAATCATGTTATTATTTGTGGCTATGGTCGTAATGGTAAACAGGCGGCGCACGTCCTCAAAAATCAAGGGCAGCGTTTTGTAATTATTGAACAAAAACAAACCATAGTAGATACATTTACCCACGAATACAAAGACCTTGTACTATGTGGCGATGCCTCGCACGATGATGTACTTATAAAAGCAGGAATACACCGTGCATCAGCACTTATAACTACATTACCTATTGATGCCGATAATTTGTTCATCGTATTATCTGCCCGACAAATAAAAAGCGACCTAACTATTATAAGCCGTGCAAGCGATGATAATAGCGATAAAAAACTATATACCGCAGGTGCTACTAATGTAATAATGCCCGACAAAATTGGAGGAGCGCACATGGCATCGTTAGTAATGAAACCCGATGTAATAGAGTTTATTGATAAGCTAAGTAGTGCCGATGGTCTTACCCAAAATTTAGTAGAGCTTACCTTTGATACTATCCCTGAAGCATTTTTAAACAAAACAATAAAAGAACTGGAAGTGCGGAATCGTACAGGTGCTAACATTGTAGGGTTTAAAAGTAGTGCAGGGCAATATGTAATAAATCCATCGCCCGAAACTACCTTAACCCCCGATGCCAAATTATTTGTATTGGGAAGTATAGACCAAATAGAACAGCTAAAAATATTATTTAAAGAAATGTAATTTAAACCCAATGAAAGACACACTTATATACGGCACACGAGCAGTTATTGAAGCTATAGAAAGCGGTAAAACAATTGACAAACTAATGATACAAAAAGGCTTGAGCAATGCCCTTACGGGAGATTTGTTTAAGGCGTGCCGAGATAATAATATACCTTACCAACTTGTGCCACCTGAGCGTGTAAACCGCGAAACACGTGCCAACCATCAAGGTGTTATTGCTTTTATGAGTGCGGTAGAATATCAAAATATTGAAGAAATAATAGCACAGTGCAACGAAAAAGGCGAAATACCTTTATTGCTAATGCTAGATGGTATTACCGATGTACGCAACTTTGGCGCAATAGTACGTACCGCTAACTGTGCAGGAGTACACGCTATAATAATACCAAGCCGTGGTGGTGCTATGATAAATGCCGACGCCATAAAAACATCGGCTGGAGCACTACATACAAGCGCAGTATGCAAGGTAGATAACCTAAAAGCAACAGTATATTTACTTAAAGAATATGGCATACAAATAGTAAGTTGTACCGAAAAAACGGACTCATTGTACACCGCACATGCTTACACACAACCCACGGCTATTATAATGGGAGCGGAAGACACAGGTATAAGTAACGAACTTATAAAACTAAGCGACGTTAAAGCTAAGCTACCATTGTTGGGCAATATAGAATCCTTAAACGTATCAGTAGCATGTGGCGTATTGCTTTACGAAGTAGTGCGCCAGCGAGGTAGAGAATAAAGTATAGTGGGTGTAATAGACAAAAGTAGGCTATTTTTTAGACGTTTAGTCCAAGTGGACAAAAAGTAGGTTTTTTATTTCGTTTTTTTACAACTTCAATTAGATTGTAATTTATCTTTGTTTTATCAAGTAAAACGGCTTTAGGCTCTGCTGGAGAGCAACCTAATTAGGGATAGCTTGATACCATTCAAATAAAGCAAATTAGCCAT
>JBEBIC010000453.1:0-1288 GCA_040080595.1 Bacteroidia bacterium
GCTAATGCCCATTAATGTTGATTTTACATTTTCTTTTGCAACAAATTTATTATCAATAAAATAATTTTTATCGGTATTAACAGATAGTGTTACACTTTCTTTACTCATTGATTTTTTGCTTCCTGCATTGGGCAATAATAGTTTAATAACATTAGGGCTTACTAAGGTAGATGCAATAAGGAAAAATAGCATCAAAAAAAACATAATGTCGCTAAATGAATGCGTGCTTACTTCAATGTGTTTATGGTTGCGCTTGCGAAGGTTCATAGCGTGAAGGAATAATTAATGTAAATAATTTCGTGAAATAAAAGTAAGCGTGTACTTACTTACCTGCGGGTTCGGTTATTACGTCTAAGAATTCGGCCGAGGCTAATTCTAATTTAGCTATTAATTTATCAATACGAGCTACTAATAGGTGGTGTGCCACAAATGCCATAACCCCAATAACCAAGCCTGCAGCCGAGGTTATCATTTTTTCGTACAAACCACCAGCTATTAAACCAATACTAATATTATCGGCTATGGCTATGTTGTAAAATATTTTAATAACGCCAAATATTGTCCCCAAAAAACCAAACATAGGCGCAATAGCGGCTATGGTACTTAGGTAGTTTACATTTACCTCTACCTTAGCTAATTCTACCTTAGCCGAGTTTTCCATACTCATTTCTATTTCTTTTACAGGCTTGCCCAAGCGCACTATACCTTTGTAAAGCATTATACCTACTGGTGTGGTATTGGTTTGTGCTAAGTTTTTAGCTGCCTCCACATTGCCTTGTTGCAGCTGACTTTTTATCATAGGTACAAAGTTAGCGTCGGTTGCTAATGCTTTGTTTACTACTAATAATCGGGTTACGAATACATATACCAATAGCACCGAAAGTAGTGCAATGGGTATCATTATTACTCCTCCTTTTATTATTAAGTCTAGTATGTTTAATGTTGGAGGTGCCGCAACAGCGGGTGTTACAGGCGTTGCTATAGCGTTGGTAGCAACTTCAATTTGGGCTATAATAAAGTTAAGCATTGTGTGGTGTGTTTAGTTAAATTAGTTTGTAATTAATTAGATAACTAAAATACACGCATCAATATTGTAACTTATTGAAAATAAATATAGTTGTACACATTGGCTTGTTAAGTAATGCGTGTGTTTCTGTTTAGTTTTTACATAGTTGTTTTATCAATTTTTGGGGTAATAGACATTTCTGGTGCTAGAAATCTCTGTGTCGCTTAATATACTTAGCTTTGAAGAAATCAAAGACTATGAATAAAAAAACTGCTTTTATTG
>JBEBIC010000454.1:0-1284 GCA_040080595.1 Bacteroidia bacterium
GTATATGGGCTTCGATAAACTCAGCCACCGTGGCGTGAATATATTTATGTAAATATTTTACGAAACTAAAATAGAACTGTACTTAATATAATTTGCTCGTAATGGCTTACTCGCAAACGTAATTCGTAATTATAAAACTACTCTTGTGCTGCTAACCAACGTTCTGCATCAAGCGCTGCCATACAACCACTTCCTGCTGCGGTTACAGCTTGGCGGTACGTGTGGTCTTGTACATCGCCTGCGGCAAATACACCCTCCACACTTGTGCGCGATGTACCTGCTACGGTATTAATATATCCATTGTCGTGTAGGTCCAGTTGTCCTTTAAATATACCCGAGTTAGGGTCGTGTCCTATGGCAACAAAAAAGCCTGTTACAGCTATATCTTGCGTAGTATTTTCTTTTGTGTTTTTTATACGCGCTCCTGTAACACCTTTTTCTCCAAGTATTTCTTCGGTTTCGCTATTAAACAATACTTTTATTTTAGGATTGCTCAACACACGGTGCTGCATAGCTTTGCTGGCACGCATTTCTTCGCGGCGCACTATCATAGTAACGTGGTTGCATAGTTTTGATAAATACATAGCCTCTTCGCATGCTGTATCGCCCGCTCCTACTATGGCCACATCTTGTCCTTTAAAAAAGAAACCGTCGCATACCGCACATGCACTTACACCAAAACCATTCAGGCGTTCTTCGCTTGGTAAGCCTAGCCATTTGGCCGACGCACCTGTTGATATAATAACGGTATCAGCTGTTATTTCTGTTTTTTCGTCAATCCATATACGTTTTGGCGATACCGAAAAATCTACCTTTGATGCCACACCCCAACGAATATCAGTACCAAAACGTTCGGCTTGCGCCTTAAAATCTTCCATCATTTCGGGGCCTTGTGCACCATTAGGGTAACCTGGAAAATTTTCTACTTCGGTAGTTATGGTTAATTGTCCACCAGGCTGCATCCCTTGGTACATAACTGGTTTCATATCAGCACGCGCTGCATATATTGCTGCTGTATATCCTGCGGGGCCCGAGCCTATTATAAGGCATTGTACGTGTTCTATTGTGTTTTCCATTGTTGTGTAATTTTTAATAATTGTTTTAAAATAATTTAGTACAAAAGTAATTAAAAAGAGAGTAATAAACGAGTGGTTTAAATTACGAATTATGAATTAAAAATTATGGTTTAAACCAAAAGCTGGTTAAGTCGAAATGATGCAAAAAATAGCCTCGCAGTGCGAGGCTATTGAGTAATAGGGTTTATTAAAATACGATGTGTATATT
>JBEBIC010000012.1:0-25856 GCA_040080595.1 Bacteroidia bacterium
GCATTACACCTACACCTTACGTCAGTAATTTTATTTTTATTGTTGTACGTAGTAAAAACATTTTTATTAGTAAGTAATAAAGATGAGCAACTACAAAAAATACGCAAATCTACCCGCATCCCCGAAATGATTATAAGCACACTATTCTTGGTAACAGGCGTTTATATGGCATTTAACTATCCGCTAAATAGTATGTTTTGGATTAAAATGGTGTTAGTATTTGCATCAATTCCATTGGCAGTTATTGCTTACAAAAAAGGAAACAAAGCCCTTGCGGTAGTGTCATTACTTATGATAATAGCCGCTTATGGTTGTGCCGAAATGATAAAAAAACAAAATGCAAAACCCACTAGCGCAGTAGCTATCACTGGTGTTGATGCAGAGGTAAGCGCACAAGAAATATACACAAGTAACTGTGCCAACTGCCACGGTGCAGAGGGAGATTTGATGCTTGCAGGCGCTACTAATTTACAAAAAAGCACATTGGCACAACCCGAAATGGTAATGCAAATAACCAACGGAAAAGGTGCTATGCCTGCGTTTGGAGCACAACTTAACGATGTGCAAATAAATGCAGTGGCAGAATATATAGTAACATTGCGTAAATAAAAACTACGCTTACTACCCAAAATAATATGATTGAGAAACGAGTAATAAAACAAGGCGACGTACCCGAACGTGCAATATTGGTAGGTGTTACCACCCAATTGCAAACGGAAGCTAGCACCACCGAATATCTAAATGAGTTAGAGTTTTTGGCACATACCGCTGGGGCTGTAGTTATAAAACGCTTTACTCAAAAAATGGAAAAGCCCGATTCTAAATTATTTGTAGGCTCAGGCAAGGCGCAACAAATAGCCATATATGCGTTTGAAAATAATATTGATTGCATATTGTTTGATGACGAACTTACGCCATCGCAACAAAAAAATTTAGAGCGAGAAATAGAAGAGCAAGCAAAATTAAAAGCCATATATAACGCACAACAAGCAGGATTACCAGCCCCAAAAGCCGACAAAGAATTTACCGTAAATATAAAAGTAGTAGATAGAACCCGCTTAATACTGGATATATTTGCGCAACGTGCCCGTACTGCTTATGCCCAAACGCAAGTGCAGTTGGCGCAGTACCAATATTTACTGCCTCGTTTATCGCGTATGTGGAGCCACCTCGACCGTATAAAAGGTGGTATAGGTATGAAAGGTGCTGGCGAAAAAGAAATAGAAACCGACCGCCGTATTGTGCGTGATAAAATAAGTTTGCTTAAAGAAAATTTGTTGGATATAGACAAGCAAATGGTAACGCAGCGCAAAAATAGAGGCAATATTATTCGTGTGAGTTTAGTAGGTTATACCAACGTGGGCAAATCTACACTTATGAATACCTTGAGTAAAAGCGAAGTATTTGCCGAAAATAAATTGTTTGCAACCCTTGACACCACAGTGCGTAAGATGGTAATAGGCAATTTGCCATTTTTGCTAAGCGATACTGTAGGCTTTATTCGTAAGCTACCACACAACTTAATTGAAAGTTTTAAATCTACCTTAGATGAAGTGCGTGAGTCCGACCTACTTATACACGTGGTAGATGTAAGCCACCCCAATTATCAAGACCATATAAAAGTAGTAACGGAAACCGTTGCTGCACTTGGTGCAGGCAATAAACCAGTAATAATGGTGTTTAATAAAATAGATGCGTTTAACTACGTACCGCAGGAAGAGTTTGAGCTTGCTCCCAAAGAGTGGAACAATTATACCCTAGACGAAATAAAAGAAATGTGGTTAGCGGCTAACAATAATGGAGATTGCTTACTCATATCCGCTACCGAAAAAGATAATTTGGAAGCCTTAAAAGACCTGTTGTTTGATAGAGTGAAAGACCTACACAACGCACGCTTTCCTTACCCTACCAACTTTGAACGTTTTTAAAAACACCTTAACTAATTTAACAATTTAATGAATACTCTATTTACCCCCGAAGCACTGTTTAGCCTTATTCCACTAACATTAATGGAAATATTATTGGGCATTGATAACGTTATTTTTGTATCCATAATATTAGCTCGCTTAAACAAAGAAGAGGCTAAACGTGCCAGTTTATTATGGATGATTGTGGGTATAGTTATGCGTATATTATTTTTGTTTGTATTGGGTAACTTACTAAAAACCGAACACGAATTATTTTCAATATTCAAGCATTCGGTATCGCTCAAAGATTTAATAATGCTTGCTGGAGGCTTGTTTTTGTTGGTAAGTTCAACCTTAGAAATACACAATAAACTGGAGGGCGAAGACCCCAACGAAGAACTCGAAAAACAAAAAAACAAGCCTAATAATTTTAAAGCCATTATGCTACAAATAGTATTAGTAGATATGGTATTTAGTATTGATGGCATAGTAACCGCAATAGGTATGAGCAATAGTATTTATATAATGATGATAGCAATACTTATAAGTATGACGGTAATGTTTGTATTTGCTCCAAAAATCTCTACATTTATACACAAGCACCCTACATTTAAAATATTGGCACTATCATTTTTAGTATTAATAGCGGTCTTGCTTGTAATAGAAGGTGTACATATAGACGAAGTAGAAATACCCAAAGGCTACATTTATTTTGCTATGGCGTTTTCATTTACTATTGAAATTATTAATCTTAATATTCGTAAGAAAGCAAAACCTGTGGAGCTACACGAAGCTAATATAATAGAGCAGGACAGCTCTTCGCCAAAAAAATAATTGCACATAAAAAATGACTCCAACATTTTTTGCACAACCTACAGACTTTAGAAAATGGTTAGCTAAACATCATGAAACCAAAACAGAATTGATAGTTGGTTTTTATAAGCTAAGCACTGCGAAGCCTAGCATTACTTGGTCGCAATCGGTTGATGAAGCATTGTGTTACGGTTGGATAGATGGTGTGCGAAAAACCGTAGATAATGATAGTTACCAAATACGATTTACGCCACGCAAGGCAAACAGTATGTGGAGTCCTGTTAATATTAAAAAAATGGAAGTACTTATACAACAAGGATTAATGCAACCTGCGGGCATAGCAATTTTTGAAAAACGAATAGAAAGCAAATCAAAACTATATACGTACCACACAGAACCAATGTTGTTTAGTGTTGAATTTGAAAACCAATTTAAAGCAAACCAAACTGCCTGGAACTATTTTAAAACCTTAGCACCATCGTACAAAAAATCATCAACAAATTGGGTAATGAGCGCAAAACAACCTGCTACACAACTAAAACGGTTGTTGGAATTAATTGCAGATAGCGAAGCATTAACCAATAAATGGAAAGAAAACAAATACAACAAAAAGCCCAACGTTTAAACCCTGTGCTATGAATAATTAATACTTATATTTACCACATAGCATACACACCTATAACTTTACTTAACAACTACATACATTGACATTTAACGATTTTAATTTTGACGCAACACTTCTCGAAGGCTTAGATGCCATGGGATACACGCAACCTACACCTATACAGCAGCAAGCTATACCACTTATAATGGAGGGTAAAGATTTAATAGCTTGCGCGCAAACAGGCACAGGTAAAACCGCCGCATTTGTATTGCCTATATTGGACAAAATTGTAAAAAGCAAAGCAGGTAATCTCAACACATTAATAATAGCACCTACCCGAGAACTGGCTATGCAAATAGACCAACAAATAGAAGGTATGGCGTATTTTTGTGGTGTAAGTTCTATAGCCATATACGGCGGAAACGACGGTATGGCGTGGGACAGACAAGCCAAAGCATTAAAAGAAGGGGCCGATATTGTAATAGCTACACCAGGCCGATTAATAGCCTTATTGCAATCAGGCGATTTAAAATTTAACACTCTACAACATTTAGTGTTAGACGAAGCCGACCGTATGTTGGATATGGGTTTTTCTGATGATTTAAAAACAATTATAAAACACATACCCAACAAACGCCAAACAATATTATTTTCGGCAACCATGCCACCCAAAATAAGAACATTGGCAGCGGAGTTACTTACTAACCACGAGCAAATAAACATAGCAGTATCAAAGCCTGCGGCAGGTATTGTACAACAAGCATACGTGGTGTACGACAATCAAAAAGAAAAATTATTACAACAAATATTAACCAACGAAGATTACAAATCGGTAATAGTATTTTGTGGTAAAAAAGATAAGGTACACGAGCTGTACAAAACATTTAACGCACTAAAATATTCGGTAAAAGGATTTTCGTCCAACCTAGAGCAAGCTGATAGAGAAGAAATAATGCGCGACTTTAAAGGCAAGCGTTTGCGCATACTTATAGGTACTGATATACTCTCTCGTGGTATAGACGTGGACGGTATAAGCCTTGTAGTAAACTTTGATGTGCCACCCGACCCCGAAGATTATATACACCGCATAGGACGTACCGCACGTGCCGAAAAAGCAGGTGTTGCCATTACATTTGTAAATGAAAAAGACCAAGTGCGCTTTGCGCAAATAGAAGCGCTTATGGGTATTGATGTTACGAAAATGGAAGTACCTAGCGAGTATGGAGCTACACCCAAATACGACCCCGAAGCTATTCAAAAACGTATGGACAAACCTCGTTCGTTTAAACCAAAATTCAAAAAAAGAACTTCATAACTTTACACTACAATGGCACTTATAAAAACAGTAAACGGACACACACCCACCATGGGTAACGACTGCTACATAGCCGAAAATGCTACCATAGTAGGCGAAGTAACCATGGGCGACCAATGCAGTGTGTGGTTTAACGCCGTAGTACGTGGCGATGTAAACAGTATTGTAATGGGCAATAAAGTAAACATACAAGATGGCGCAGTACTGCATTGTACCTATCAAAAAACAAAAGTAGTAATAGGCAACAACGTATCTATAGGGCACAATGCATTAGTACACGGTTGTACTATACACGACAATGTGCTTATAGGCATGGGCGCAATAGTAATGGATAATTGTGTAATAGGAAGCAATAGCATAGTAGCTGCTGGTGCGGTTGTGCTGGAAAATACTGTAGTACCCGAAGGTTGTGTGTATGCAGGTGTACCTGCCAAAAAAGTAAAAGACATAAACCCTGAACTACAAAATGGCGAAATAAACCGCATTGCCAATAATTATGTAATGTACAGTAGTTGGTTCAAGCAATAATAAAAAATATATTTGCACCACGAATTAAGTAATTATTTACCGCACTATTTAGTTGCTCGTAAACGATTGTTTTCCTAAACGTAATTCGTAATTTTTAATTCGTAATTGGTACTTATGCCTACAACAAACCACGATTCTTTACACACACAACAATTATTATTGCTCAATGCCGAGCAACGTATAAGCCTGTATGGTGCTATTAATAACGCTAAGCCCAAAAACGGACTAGCCGTAAATACAGCTACGCATACAAACAACGACGGTTTTTTTGTAGGATTATTACTTGCCGTAAGTTTGCTTACTTATTTGTTATACACGCAACGCAAACGCTTTAATAATATATTAAATGCAGTAATAGCCGACCGCTATTTTAACCAATTAGTGCGCGAAGAAAATACACTGGTGCAACGTGTGTTTTTAATATTAACATTGATATTTGCATTAGTACTACCCTTGTTTTTGTTTCAAGTAATAAATTATTATCATTGGAATACTGCTGATATTAAGGGCTTTGGCTTATACATAGTATTGCTACTTATATTGGCAATAATGTATTTTATCAAAATAATAACCGCTAGTTTTTTGGGCTATGTATTTGAGATGGACGAGTTGGTAAAATCGCATTTTTACAACGTATTTCTTACCAATAATTTGTTGGGTTTAGTACTGTTACCAATAGTTGCGCTGGGTGCGTATAGTTATCAATTGCCACAGTCGTTACTCATACACTTGGGTATAGGGGCAATAATAATAAGTTACACATTTAGGACTCTTCGTTCCCTTTATATGAATGTTGGTTTTAAAGGAGGTGCTGTATATCATTTATTTTTATACTTTTGCACTTTAGAAATTTTACCATTAGTAGTTTTATTTAAACTATTAAAAAGTATAGTTTAAAAACAAAAGCAAATTAGTAAGTATTAAAATAATAACAACGCAAATAAATTAAATGGCACTACTAAAAAAAGACACTCCTGAAGTATTAGATAAGGTAAAGTCTATCTTAGTAACTCAACCACGCCCCGAAACTGAAAAATCGCCGTACTTTGATTTGGAAAAAAAATTAAAAGTAAAGATAGATTTTAGAGAGTTTATTAATGTGCAAGGTATTGAGGCAACTGAATTTAGAAAAGAACGTATAAACATAGCCGAATACACAGCTGTGGTACTTACGGGACGTTATGCTATTGATCATTTTTTTAGAATGTGTACCGAAATGCGTGTTACCATATCCGACGATATGAAATACTACTGCATGAGCGAGGCAATTGCTTATTATTTGCAAAAATACATTACGTTTCGCAAGCGTAAAATATTTCATGGCAAACAAACATTTCTTGACTTAGTTGAGGTAATGAAAAAAAATCCTGACGAAAAATATTTTATTCCATGTGCGGATATTGCAAAAGCAGAATATACTGAGGTATTAACCAAAAATAAACTTACCTTTGCCAAAGGAGTTTTGTACAAAACAGTATGTAGCGATTTGAGCGATTTGGCAGAAGTAAATTATGATGTAATAGCATTTTTTAGCCCTGCAAGTGTGGAATCATTATATCAAAATTTCCCTAAATTTAAACAAAATAAAACACGTATAGCAGCCTTTGGGCCTACCACATCGCAAGCATTAAAAGACGCAAAATTACGCATAGATATAAACGCCCCATCAATAGCGGCACCAAGCATGACAATGGCATTAGAACAATATATACTAAAAGCCAACAAAGGAAAATAACAAAACGGGGAATTAGCTCATTTGGCTAGAGCGCTTCGCTGGCAGTGAAGAGGTGATCGGTTCGAATCCGATATTCTCCACCAACAAAAAAAGAGTGTAACAATATAACTTGTTACACTCTTTTTTTGGTTTTAGTAAAATTTAGCCGTACCATAAATTTGCAATATTACTGTTATAAAATAGCAACGTGTAATTTGTTATATTTGAAAAATAAAACCACACACTACATTTATACTAAATAGAGTGCCAAAATAGATGAGAAATTAAAAAATAGAGTTGGTTACCACTACCGCACTATTAACTTCGCACTCCAATTATTATCAAAAAAAAACTACCTTGTGCCTAGTAGTAAATTAAAAAATGCAGCTAACTAACTATACATCTCTATTACGAGATATAAAATTAAAAATACAGCACGCTCAACTAAGAGCGGTACTTTCGGTAAATGCCGAAATGATTACCTTGTATTGGCACATAGGTAATAGCATAGCCACACAACAACAAGAAAAAGGCTGGTCAGCGGGCGTAATACCGGAATTAGCTAAGGATTTAAAAAACGAATTTCCAACAATGAAAGGTTATTCGGAACGAAATTTAGGTAGAATGCTTGCTTTTTATAAAGAATACCCGAATGAAGCAATTTTGCCACAGCTTGTGGCAAAATTGCCTTGGGGACATAATATATTACTTATTGAAAAAATAAAAGATCACAATGTACGCTTTTGGTATGCCGAACAATGTATAACCAACAATTGGAGTAGAGATGTACTAGACCTTCAACTAAAATCTAATTTATACAATCGTCAAGGTAAATCTATCAATAATTTTAAAAATACATTACCTCAACCCTTATCCGACTTAGCGCACCAAACACTTAAAGATCCTTATATTTTTGATTTTTTAACCTTAGATGTAAATTATCGCGAGCACGATATAGAAAAACAATTGGTAAAACACATTACCAAGTTTTTATTAGAATTGGGCAAAGGTTTTGCTTTTATTGGGCAACAATATCAACTACAAATAGCTGATAATGATTACTATATAGATTTATTGTTTTACCATACCAAACTAAAATGCTATGTGGTTATCGAATTAAAAAACACCAAATTTATGCCTGAATATACGGGTAAACTCAATTTTTATTTATCAGCGGTAGATAGTTTGGTAAAAGACACGACAGATAACCCCACTATAGGTATATTATTATGTAAAGACAAAAACAATGTAGAGGCGGAATTTGCCTTGCGTGACATAAACAAACCAATGGGTGTAAGCGAATTAAAATTGATAGAGCATCTGCCCGATAATTTAAAAAGTAGTTTGCCAACTATTGAAGAAATAGAAGCCGAACTAAAACGATAAACTTATTACAAACCTACCTAACAATTTAAACAGTAGTGAAAAAAACATTTACATCAACTATTATAAAAAACAAACGTGCGTATTTCGATTATGAAATAATAGCGCCATTTGTAGCAGGAATGGTGCTTGCTGGAACCGAAATAAAAAGTTTACGAGAAGGAAAAGCTAATTTAACCGATGGTTTTTGTACTATTATTAATGGCGAATTATTTGCACGTAATATTCATATCAACGAGTATTTTGAAGGTACGTACAACAATCATAAAGCCAAGCACGATCGCAAATTATTGTTGAACAAACGAGAGCTAGAAAAAATAACTACACTACTCAAAAACAAGAGTCATACGGTAATTCCACTCAAAATATTTTTTACCGACAAAGGTTGGGCTAAGCTAGAGATAGCCGTTGCTAAAGGAAAAAAAGAATACGACAAACGAGATAGCCTTAAAACAAAAGACGCAAAGCGAGAAATGGATAGCGCTATGAAACAATAAGCTAATTTTACATCTTAATTAGTAGAGTAGTTATATCGCTTTGCTTTTTATTGCTAATTAAAATATTTACCACAACACAAGCCCAAAATTTGTAATTTTTAGTTCGTAATTAAATACCCTTCTCTCATTCGCAATACTCTACTATCTTTGCACCAAAATTTACAACCAATATTATTATGGAAAAAAGAGTTCGTTTGCGTTATGCACCAAGTCCTACAGGACCACAACACATGGGAGGTATTCGTACCGCATTGTTTAGTTATTTATATGCCAAGCGTCATGGTGGCGATTTTATTTTGCGTAGCGAAGATACCGACCAAACTCGTTTTGTACCAGGTGCCGAAGAGTATATAATTGAAAGCCTTGCATGGTGCGGTATTAAAGTAGATGAAGGTGTAATAGCTGGTGGGCCTTATGCGCCTTACCGCCAAAGCGAACGTAAAGAATTAGGGATATATAAAAAATATGCCGACCAACTTATAGCAAGTGGACACGCCTACTATGCCTTTGACACACCTACCGAGTTAGACGAAATGCGTGCACGCTTAGAAGCCGCCAAAGTAGTTGCTCCACAATACAATTCTACCGTGCGCATGAGCATGAAAAATTCATTAACACTATCGGAAGATGAGGTAAATGCAAAACTTGCCGCAAACGAACCGTATGTAGTGCGCTTAAAAGTACCTCGCAATGAGGAAATACGTTTTAGTGATATTATACGTGGTTGGGTAGTAGTAAACTCATCAACTATTGATGACAAAGTACTGCTTAAAAGCGATGGTATGCCTACCTATCATTTGGCACATATAGTTGATGATATTGAAATGAAAATAACACACGCTGTACGTGGCGAAGAATGGTTGCCAAGCGCACCTGCACACATATTGGTGTATCGTTATTTGGGTTTAGAAAACGAAATGCCCCTATACGCACACTTACCCTTACTACTAAGCCCCGATGGTAAAGGAAAATTAAGCAAGCGCGACGGCGACCGCTTAGGTTTTCCTACATTTCCGCTTAACTGGACTGACCCTAAAACAGGCGATACATCAAGCGGATACCGTGAGCAAGGTTATTTTCCCGAAGCGTTTGTAAATATGCTTGCGCTTATGGGTTGGAACCCTGGCGATAATACCGAAATAATGAATTTGGAAGAACTAACCAGTAAATTTAGTTTTGAAAAAGTAAGTAAATCGGGCGCTAAATTTGATCCTAAAAAAGCGGTGTGGTTTAATCAGCAATACTTGCGTATGCAAACCAATGATGCTTTGGCGTTGATATTTGAAAAACAATTAGCACAACACAACATAACTGCACCACACGAGTATGTAGTAGCTGTATGTAATTTAATAAAAGAAAAAGTAAATTTTCCACAAGAATTTTGGAGCATAGGTAGTTACTATTTTGTTGCACCTACCGAGTTTGACCAAGCCGTAATCGGCAAACGTTGGAATGCTACTACCAAAGCCTATTTACAAGCGTTAGCAACAGCTTACGAAGCACTACCAACATTTGATGCTGCATCAACCGAGCAAACGTTTAAAGAGGTGGCCGAAGCACAAGGACTTAAAACTGGCGATGTGCAACAAATGCTACGTGTAGCCACTACAGGTGCAGGTGGAGGTCCGTCGTTGTTCGAAACATTTAATTTATTAGGCAAAAACGAAATTGTAAACCGTATAAACACCGCTTGCACTACGTTTGCATTACCACAATAATTTAGTACCTTATGAGTAGCATACATATACAAGGCATGCGCTTTAGGGCGTATCATGGTTGCATAGCCGAAGAAGCATTGTCAGGGACTGATTTTGAAGTATCGGTACTTGCGCACATGCCTATGGTTAAAGCCGCCACTACTGATGATTTGCACGACGCACTCGATTATTGTGCTGTATATGAACTAGTAAAAGAAGAAATAAACATACCCAGTAATCTAATAGAAAACGTGGCAGGACGTATTTATAACCGAATGAAACAATTTGATTATATAACTGAATGCCACGTGCAAGTAAGTAAACTAAATCCGCCTGTAAATGGCTACATTACACAAAGTACAGTAGTGTATAATGGGGAGTAATTTTATTGCGTTTTTAAATATCTTGATAGTACACCACGGTGGCAGAACGGAGTTGAAGCCATGTTGTTATACACATTATTTATTCATAGTCCAGGGTTTAAACCGTGGGCTATTTTTTTAGCAGTAATTAACCTTATTAACAATTTTTAAAATTTGTTAATAAAGTCAAAAAAAGAATTACATTTGTCTTAACCAATTAGTTAGTTAATAATACAAATGGCGGTTAAACGTAAAGATTCTAGTACGGAACAAAAAATAGTAGCAGCAGCACAAAAAACATTTATGCTGCGTGGTTACGACGGCGCACGTATGCAAGACATAGCCGACCAAGCAGGCATTAACAAAGCCATGCTACACTATTATTTTGATAATAAAGACAAACTTTTTGAAATGGTATTTGCCACCGCATATACCCAAATAGCCCCCGACCTAAGCCTACTTACCAACGAAGCCACGCCGCTTATGTTGCGTGTAGAAAACTTTGTAAACCACTACACCAACGTACTTATGGAGCAACCACAAGTAGCCTCATTTGTAGTAAACGAACTTAATCGTAATCCCGAAAAAGTAATGCACTTTTTGCGCGGATTAGTTTCTGATAATACCCAAGCACAAGCATTTATGCGCTGTGTAGAAAAAGAAGGCAAACACAACCCTAACGTAGCCAAGTTGCACCCAATACATTTGTTAATGCACATTGTATCGTTGTGTTATTTTCCGTTTGTGGGCAAACCATTGTTTCAGTATTTATTAAAACTAGATGAATTTCAGTTTCAAATAGTGTTGGAACAACGCAAACAAGAAACTATTCTGTTTTTAAGATTATTGTTGGAGAGTGAAAAATAAGAGCGGAATACACGCTTTGTTTACCGCGATTTTAATTATAATATATCATACGCAAGTTAGGCCTGTGTTCTTAATTATGTAGCTACGTATAAAAGAGTATATTTGAAATAACGTAATTTTAAAAACACATATTCATGAAAATAGTAATAGATATACAAGATAAAAAAGCACCCTTTGCATTAGAACTCTTGCGCAGTCTTTCGTTTGTGAAAAACGTAAAGCCAATGTCGCTAACGGCTGTTAAGTTATACAACAATCTTAACGAAGCCGCTGAACAAGTACGACTACATAAACAAGGTAAACTACAGCTAAAAACAGCTCAAGAGTTATTAAATGAGCTATAATGTATTGCCTACGTTTCTTTTCGAAAAAGAATTAAAGCGCCTAGTTAAAAAATTTCCCTCTCTTAAAAATGAATATAAGGAACTGATTAATGAAATAGAACTAAACCCCGAAACAGGGACTTTAATTAGTAATAATTGTTATAAAATACGATTGGCTATTTCAAGCAAAGGAAAAGGAAAACGTGGGGGAGCAAGAGTAATTACTTATGTGTATATAGCTACCCAAAGCGTTTATTTACTTACAATTTATGACAAATCCGAAAAAGAAGATTTAAAACCTAACGAATTAAATGAGATAATTAATAGCTTAGAATTATAATGCGTACACTACTCATACAATTAATTTTCATAACATTACCTTATTTTGCTTATAGCCAAGTAGATTCAGGAGATGTTGTAATTATTAAAGTGATAGATGCTAATACAAATAAACCATTACCAAAAGCCACATTTGTAGTTATATCATCTTTGGGTTTACAGCAGGAATTTTATTTAGATACAAACACAGTATTTAAATATGTATTTCCTGTAAAAGCTATTTATCAAATATATGCAAAGGAGGATAAATTTTTTAATAGTGAAAAAGTTAGATTTAACAATAAACAATTAAGTAAGGATACCGTTGTTTTAAGTTTGAAAAGTTGTAGAACAAATTGTTCATTTTATAATTATGGTCTATTTTTTTTTGATTACAATAGTAGTACTCTTTCAAAAGAAAGCCCAAGTTATTCAGCCATAGAGGAACTAAAAGAACTTAAATCAGTATTAGTTTTAAATAAAATTAATACTATATATATAAATTTACGTTCTGAATACAAAGAACAAAAAGGGCTTAGCATTAAACGAGCTACAGTTATAAAAGAAGAATTAATAAAACACGGATTAACAGACATTGAAATTAAAGTACATTATATTAAGTGCGTAAAACCACAAAAAACAGATTTTGTAAAATGTAAATACATACCTCGTAAAGATTACTCACAGCGCAGCGCAGATATAACACTCTATTAAAAATTATATTTAAACGTAGGCTTAGATAACCAAAAGGCGGTTTAAATAATTAAGAAATAATACATTAAATATACTCACTAATGCGCAACATTGTTTTACTCTTATTGCTAATTAATGTAATACAAAGTTGTGCTGTGCAAAAACGCCACTATTTAAAAGGCTATTCATTACAACGAAACAGACATAAACAAGCACTTGCTAAGAGTACTAATCGTTTTAATACAGATACAGCACTTATCACAAATTATAGCCAAGACGAGTATGTTTCCATCGAAAGTAAAACACCTGTTATTGAGCGTAATGTACAGCGTGAATTAATAAGTAAATACAGTATTCGAAATGGTAATAAAAGTAACATAGATACGCTTATTAAATTATTACTTACTACAGAAGACACTACCCAACAACCAGTAGTATTAAAAGACCGAAACTCCTATAAAGCACTAAAAATAAGTACTTGGACAGCACTTGTTTCTGCTATAATTGCATTAATATTTTACGCCGAAGATTACTCCGCAATATTGTTTTTTCTAATAGGGATTATTACAGGAATTATAGCATTGGTATTTTTCTTGTTAAAGAGACAAAATAAAAAAAATAACACTGTTAGTCAAAATAAAAAACTTAACAAAAACACCTACATTTCAGCAATAACAAGTGTTAGTGCGCTTTTATTATTTTGGCGTAGTGTTCAGTTCCCTTTTTCTAATAGTGGGCCTCCATTTTTATTAATAACAATTATTGCATCAATATGTGCACTTATATTGGCAATTATTACTAAGGTAAAACAAGATAAGTTTAGCACCAAGTATAAAGACCATAATTTAATACCCTACTTAATTATATTTGGTACTATTACCGCTATTTTAGCATTTATACTTATCATGTACTTACTCATCACTATATTACTAATTTTATTTTGGGGTAGGTAAAATTGGGCGAATAACGTTTTACTCATTTACAAACCATCTCCTAACCCCATTTCTCAAAACAAATGTCCATACTAAAAATAGCCGTAGTAGGTGCCGAATGTAGCGGAAAATCTACCTTGTGCACTATGCTTGCACAGCACTACCACACGGTGCATGTGCCCGAGTATGCTTGCGAGTATTTAGCCAAACTTACTGCACCCGAGTTATATACTATAAACGATATTCAAAGTATAAACATAGGGCAATTGCAAAGCGAACATCTGTTAGCCCAACGGGCCAATAAACTACTCTTGTGCGATACTTCTCCGCTGGTAAACAAAGTGTGGGCAGAAGTAAAATACGGCACTTGCCCCACATCTATTTTACAATCGGTAACGGAAAACACCTACGATTATTATTTTTTGGCAAGCCCTGATATTCCTTGGGAAAGCGCACCGTTTAGAGAACACCCCAACCAGCGCGAAGAATTATTTTTACGTTATAAAAATGAATTATTATCTTACGGCTTTAAATTTGAAATTATACATGGAACACTTTTACAACGCATGCAACAGTGCACGCACATCATCAACGCTACGTTACATATTAACAACATTAAGTAGCATAGCACTATTTTTATTTATACATACTAACAGTACAGCGCAAACAGCTACACCTATGCAGGTGGTACGTGGCAAGGTGTTGGACGGAGAGTCTAAAGCACCATTGTTTGCAGTAGTTGTAGCCCTTTTTAAAGACAGTACCGTAATAGGCGGAGCATCAACCAACGAAAATGGCGAGTTTAAAATTACTAATGTACCCGTTGGTAAATACAAGCTACGTGCCTCATACATAGGTTATTTGTCGTTTACGGCAAACACCGTAGAGGTTACCTCTGCCAAAGAAACGTTTATGAATATAGACTTAAACGAAAGTGCAATAACCATGAAAGACGTAGTAATAACGGCTAATGGAGGTGTAAAGTATGCAGTAAATAATGATATGGCAAGCGTAAGCGCACGCACATTTAGTATAGAAGAGGCTAATCGCTATGCGGGTAGCCGTGGCGAACCTGGACGTATGGCAAGTAATTTTGCAGGGGTTAATGGTAGCAACGATTCTCGTAACGACATTGTGGTGCGTGGTAACTCTCCATTGGGTATTGTGTGGCGCTTAGAGGGCGTGGATATACCCAACCCTAATCACTTTACTATAAACGGAAATACAGGTGGTACGGTGAGTATTTTAAACAATAAATCGTTGGCCAATTCCGATTTTTTAACAGGCGCATTTCCTGCCGAATATGGTAACGGATTAGCTGGTGTGTTTGATGTAAAAATGCGTACTGGTAATAATCAAAAACGAGAAACAAGTGCGCAAATAGGCGTGTTGGGGCTTGAAGTAGCGTCTGAAGGGCCGTTGAGCAAAAAGAGTGGTGCATCGTATTTATTTACGTACCGTTACTCTACATTCTCGTTGTTTCAAGCATTAAAAATTCCAATAGGAACTGATGCCGTACCTAAGTATCAAGATGCTTCGTTTAAATTAAATTTTCCTTTAAAGAAAGGTTACAACCTCTCTGCCTTTGGTATTGGCGGTTTGAGCGGTATTGATATATTGGTAAGTAATAAAAAAACAACTACGCAAAACATTTATGGCGATGCAACGGTTGATCAATATTTTGGCTCTAACACAGGCGTAGTAGGTCTTACACTAAGTAAGCAACACAAAAACGCAGCCTACTCTAAATTTATAGTAGCGCTATCGGGCTACAACAGTCACGCTAAACACAACAACGTACTACGCGATACCGTTACGCTTGATGTAATAGCTACTCCTGCCAAAATGGGCGGATTACTTAACGAAACCAAAGGCTACGTAAATTATTATTATAACAAAAAATACTCAAGTCGTTTAAGTCTTAAAGCAGGTATTACCAACACTATTAATCATTTGAATTATAACGATACCTTGTTGAATAAAGCAACTAATACATTTTTTACACGTATCCAATACAAAGGCGACAATATATTGGTGCAACCATTTGCACAGGTTAAATACAAGTTCAGTAACAATATACAAGTAAATGCAGGTTTGCATGGTATATACAGCAATATAAACAACAATACTTATGCTGTAGAGCCTCGTTTGGGCGCATCGTGGAATGTTACTGAGAAAAGTATGATAAGCCTTGGTGGTGGTATTCACAATCAAATGCAGCCATTTTATGTGTATTATTCATTGTTAGATAGCAGTTCTACACATACCAAAACAGCTTACAATACTAATTTAAAAATGACGCAAGCCAAGCATCTTGTATTAAGCTACGATTATAGCATTAACGCTTCATCTCGCCTTAAATGCGAAGTATATCATCAATGGCTTACTAATGTTCCTGTTACAAAACGTGCAAGTGCATTTAGTACGCTTAATCAAGGGGCTAATTTAAATAGAGGTTATACGGATACGTTGGTTAATGGGGGAGTGGCATTTAACAAAGGCGTTGAACTTACGTTAGAGCAATTTTTTAGTCGTTCGTTTTTCTTTTTGCTTACAGGTTCGTATTATGATAGTAAGTACAAAGGCAGCGATGGCATATTGCGCAACAGCGATTTTAATGGACGTTACGCAGCTAACGTTTTAGCAGGAAAAGAAATAAAAATAAAAGGACGTAATTACTTAAACCTTGGTGCTAAACTTACCCTAGCAGGAGGTAAGCGTTACACCCCTATAAACGTTGCAGCATCTAACAAAGTGGGCGATGTAGTAGAAATAGATGCTTTACGTAATACTAAACAGTTTTACGATTATACCCGTTTTGATGTGCGTGTAGCCTACAAAATAAATTTACGCAAAACAACTACCGAAATAGCCTTAGATTTAGTAAACGTACTGGGCATTAAAAACCCATTAGGTTACACCTATAGCTACAACCCTAGCAACCCGAGTGCCGACCCTATTAAAATAGATTATCAATTAGGACGTTTGCCATTGTTTTATATTAAAGTTGATTTTTAATACTACTATTGCAGTCTCAAAAAAAACTGCATGACCTACGCCGATACACTTACTTATTTATTTGCCCGCTTACCTATGTTTCAACGCATAGGAGCGGCTGCTTACAAGTCCGATTTAGACAATACCTACGCACTAATGAAGGCGCTTAAAAACCCCGAAAAAAACCTCGTGTGCATACACGTAGCAGGTACTAATGGCAAGGGTTCTACATCGCACTTATTAGCAAGTATATTGCAAGAAGCTGGCTATAAAGTAGGCTTATATACATCGCCCCATTTGTTAGATTTTAGAGAGCGTGTAAAAATAAATGGCGCAATGATTACTGAACAATATGTAGTTGATTTTGTAGCCAAAAATAAAAATGAATTTGAAGCAATAGCCCCCTCGTTTTTTGAATGGACGGTGGCTTTGGCATTTGATTATTTTGCCACACAAAACGTAAACATAGCAGTAATAGAAGTTGGCTTAGGCGGACGATTAGATAGTACCAATGTAGTAACGCCACTCGTAAGCGTTATTACCAACATAGGTATAGATCACGTACAGTTTTTGGGCGACACGCTTACCGCCATAGCAACCGAAAAAGCAGGTGTTATAAAAGCCAGTACGCCAGTAGTAATAGGCGAAGTAGCCAATGATGATGTGCGCAATGTATTTGCAACTACTGCACGTAACAACAACGCACCCATACTATTTGCGCACGAAACCTATACTAAAATTACAGACAGTTACGCTGATGATGCGCTAAAAATAAGTTATTTAAACGCAAACAATACTGCTAATAATGTAGCTGTAACCTGCGATTTAACAGGTACATACCAACACAAAAACATAGCTACCGTACTTACCGTATGCGATGCTATAAAAAAATACGCACCACAATTTAGAATAAACAATCCTACCATACTGCGAGGTATAGCTAATGTAAAGCGCAACACAGGCTTATTGGGACGTTGGCAAGTACTTAATACAAACCCACGCATAATTGCCGACACGGGGCACAACGAAGACGGTATAGCGCAAGTTCTACACTGTTTGGAACGAGAAATAGAATTAAAAACACTTACAGGCACGCTGCATTTTATACTTGGAGTAGTAAATGATAAGGATATAAATAAGATGATTGCACAATTAAAAAGCAATTCTATAACATTAAATGCAACTTATTACACCACGCAACCCAATATTCCACGTGCATTAAGTGCCGAAACTTTGCACAATAATTTAGTGGCTGAAAACTTAAAAAGCACCTGTAACCCAAGTGTAGCAAGCGCTTTGGAGATTGCTAAGACTAATTACACAGCAGGCGATTTGATATTTGTAGGAGGTAGTACCTTTATGGTTGCCGACGCATTAAAATTATTTTAAATTATTTTCGTTTCTTATTTGCAGAATTAAAAAATGGGTGTATATTTGCACACGTAAACAAAGGGAGATTAGCTCAGCTGGTTCAGAGCACCTGCCTTACAAGCAGGGGGTCACTGGTTCGAACCCAGTATCTCCCACACAAAAAAAGAGAAGCAATATTTGCTTCTCTTTTTTTGTTTCGCATTTAAAAAGTTCTTTTACAAAACGATAGTTTAATTAATTGGTTCAGTGCTTCCCGATTTATAATAGGGAGAGTCACTGGTTCGAACCCAGTATCTCCCACACAAAAAAAAGAAGCAATAATTGCTTCTCTTTTTTATTTAAATAAAGAGGGTAAAACACCAAACTCTTTCTTAAAGCGCGCCGAAAATTTACTAACGTTTTCATATCCCATTTTGTGCGCTATTTCAGCAATTTTATACTTATTAGCAACTAGTAACAATTTTGCTTCTTCCATTTGTAGGGTTTGAAAATACTGAAGCAACGTACAGCCATATACCGTTTTAAAATGCTGTTTAAGCTTAGTTTCTGAAATCCCTAATTTGTTAGCTATGTAGTTAATGCTTGGGAATTTTTTGTATTTATAACTCTGAATTATTTTTTCGGCTTCCAAAATTTTTATTCGATGAAAATTACTTACCTCAAAGTGATTGGCTGTAATGTTTTCCTGTTGTAGTGCCAATATAAACGCTGAAAATATAAAATCAACTTTTTCAGTTAAAATTACGTCATTATCTGTACTGATATCAACTATGTTTTTTAGTTTACTATCTTCCATTTTTAAAATTTCGGATAAGTTGGTGCTAACTAAAAAATCGGCTGTTGAATCTAAAAAAAGCTGTATTGTTTTTCTATTTTTTAAAGGGGATTGTTTCAAGTGTTTTTTTAACCAATCGAGGGTAAAATAAATGCTAAAATCAGTACCCTTAGTACCATTAAAATGATAGTGATTAAATAGTGCATTGGGCTTGAACAATAGCCATGCTTTATCGCTGTAGGAAAAATCATTTGCTAACGATTTATTTTTTTTTGTAGCATTATTAATCCGTAACGATAAGCAATAGTAGTTTGATGGCAAAGTTTTCATGGCCTTAAAACACACATTAGCTTTATAGTCTATTTCGGTGCTAATAACATACATACCCCCACAGTTTTTATAGTTTGTTTTTACATCAAAAACTGGGGTTTGAGCCATGAAAAATTGCTGCTTTGCATCAAAAGTAACACCTGGTGTTTTGCTAAAATTTTCAATCATCAATTGAGGATTGTTAGGAATATACGGGATGTCGTAAAAGGAATTTTTTACAGTGTCTTTTTCCTGAAAATCAGTAACAGACTTCTTTGGTTTTGGGGTGTTGTTTTGCATAAAACGAATGAGTTTATAAAGTATGTAAAAGTGAGATTTTTTTACTAAATATGAAACAAATAATGGGTCGTATTGGATTGTTATTTATTTGAAACGAAGTGTAAGTTTGCACTATATAAACTTTAAAAACCTCCACTTTATGAAAAAAATTACACTAAGCATTTGCTTATTAGCAACAAGTATTTTACACGCCCAAAATGTTATACAAGTAAGCACCTTTGCTGGTTCGGGAGTCAAGGGAAACACAAATGATACAACAACGGCGGCAAGTTTTTATTATCCACATAGTTTATGTCGCGATGTGGTAGGTAATATTTACGTAACTAATTCTGGTTATACTGACGATAAAATAAGAAAAATAACCCCTAACGGTTCAGTAAGTACCTTCATAACATCTGGTTCAAAATTATATTCACCATCTGGCATCTGTCTTGATGCTGCAGGCAATTTCTATGTAGTAGATTTGAATCAAATAAAAAAGATAACTCCTAATGGTGTGGTAAGTATATTTGCTGGAAATGGAAATAAAGGAAGCGTAGATGGTAATGGAACGGCAGCAAGCTTTTTTGATCCATATGGCATATGTATTGATTTGTTAGGTAATATTTATGTGACACAACTTCAAAATAGTGATGTAAGAAAAATAACTCCTAATGGCGATGTAAGTTCAATTACTAATAGTGTTTTTGATGCACGTGGAATTTGCTTTTCGGTAGGTAATATTTATGTTGCGGATGAGTCCGCCAACAAAATAAAAAAAATTACCCCAGCAGGTGTAGTAACTACTTTTGCAGGCTCAGGTTTACCTAGTAGCATTGATGGAACAGGAACTGCTTCAAGTTTCAGTTCGCCAAGAGGTATATGCTCAGACGTGGCAGGAAACATTTATGTTTCAGAAGGTTATTCGAGTCATAGAATAAGAAAAATAACTCCTGCGGGTGTGGTAACTACCCTTGCAGGTTCAGGTGGTAACGGAGGAAGCACCAATGGCATAGGAACTACTGCAAGTTTTAACTATCCAAATGATATGTGCTTAGACGCAGCAGGTAATATTTATGTTGCAGATAATAATAATCATAAAATACGAAAAATACAAGAGCTTCCACCTGCACCGCCAGCTGTTAATTATGTACACTTACCAGCCTCAGTTTGCTTAGGTAGCACGGTTGATGAAACTGCAAATACAACTGGGAGCGCCCCTCAATTAGTATCTAACTTTACTACCTTAAATATAGTAAACCCTAAAGCCATTTGCAAAAACGATAGTTTTGTGTTTGTACTTAACTCAGCTGATGATGGCTTTGGTAATATGTTAGATACGATTAGAAAATATAATTTTGCAGGAACGCTAATTAGCACCACAGGTTTAAATGATTTTAAAAACGAACTAATAACTGCTGATAACGATAATAATATTTATGCAGTATATCCTGATAATTCAAACCCTGCCGTTAGTAACATTAGACGTATAACACCCAATGGTTTTTCCGATTTTTCGTTTAACATACCCTCTTTTGTTTTAGATAAAGTTTTAGCCATAGAGTTTGGTCCTGATGGTTATTTGTATGCTTCCGAAAGTTCAACAGGTTACATTAAACAAATTGATGCGAATGCGAATGTTGTTAATTTACCAAGCCCTAATCCTTCTTTTTCATTTAACAAAGTAGTTGATTTTGCTTTTGATAAAGCAGGCGATATGTACTTGGCAGATGCAGGACTTAATAAAATTTTAAAACGCAATGCAAGCAACAACAATTATTATCCCGCTATACCAGGGTTAGATACTGTATTAACTAATATTAACAGTATATCTATAGACACAACCAGCTATGGTAGATTTTTGTTTTCTTCTAACTCATCTACTTCACCCATAAGTTTAGGCTTTAATTATGGAATTTTTTATATTACTGATTCTACTCTTTTTAATACCGCTATTGGTGTTTCTAAACCCAAAGCAACCCTTATCTCTAAATCTGGCGTGTCGGACGTTGTGTGGGCGTTAGATACAGTTAATAACCAAGTTAGAGTAGGTACTGTATATACTTACCAAATTACACCTGAGTTACCTGCAGGACTTTCCTACAACTATTTAACAGGTGCAATATTTGGTAAAGCAACAGCACCTTCGCCTTTAACTACATATACCATAGATTTACTTGGTACATCTGGAATAACGTCCTCTACCATTACGTTTGAAGTAGCACCAACAAGTGCATTAACCAATAGCAATGGTGCAAGTAGCACTATTGGCGACCAAAAAGATGGCTTAACGGTTAAGTATTTTAGCCCAAACAATTGTAGTAAAATGATAGAAATAGCAGACAGCTTGGGAGGTACAGAAATTGGAAAAGTACAAGTAACAGAAACGGTATCAAACCTTGCCACATTTAGCAGTGGTAAATTTGTGGGGCGTGTAACCGAAATAAACACACAAAACCCAAATGCTGATGCTCGTTTAAAATTGTTTTTTACCTATCAAGATATACAAAATTATAATGCAGCTAATGGTACAGGTATAGATTTAACTAATGATACCATTGGTAAAACAATGCAAGTGGCTGTATTGCAATTACACAAAGATAGCACAGGGCATATTGAACAAATACAACACAACCCTATTACAGCTAATTGGGTGAGCGCCGAAAACAACTGGAAAGTAGAATTTCCTATTACTAAATTTAG
Source organism: Bacteroidia bacterium (assembly GCA_040080595.1). Taxonomy (GTDB): domain Bacteria; phylum Bacteroidota; class Bacteroidia; order UBA4408; family UBA4408; genus JACMRI01. Next base: position 22,388 of record JBEBIC010000012.1, read on the forward strand.
TACGTTTTACACAGGCGAAGCTACCGAAATGAGCACCTTTACCTGTGCCGATAGTACACAAAGTACTGTAAATGCTAATAACACATACTATGTATGGTATGGCGATTCGTTATTTACTTCGGGTGTGCATTACACAACCTTAGTTAATACTAATGGTTGCGATAGTGTACTTACACTTAATTTAACATTACTTACTACAAGTATGAGCGAATCGGCATTAAAAGCAGGCGTTAGCGTTTATCCTAACCCTAACAATGGTGTATTTAATGTAAAGTTTACTAATTCTACTAGTATTGAGCCTACACGTTTACGTGTTGTAAACGTTTTGGGTACAGAAGTATTACATACAACCATAACAGGTAACGCTCAAATAGACTTAACAAAGTACAATAGTGGAGTTTATTTTGTAACAATAGAAACAAACGAAAAGCCATTGTTATATAGAATTATAAAGGAATAAATTAAGTACTATAGTTTTTTTAAAGCAACTCAAATATCCAAGTATGGCTCTAAATTGGCTAAAATCTCGATGTCTTCTAATAATTGTTTCGATATTTCGTCAGTAGTTCCCACCAAAAAAAGTGTAGAAAAATGGTTTTTTCTACACTTTTTCTGTTTTTATGTGATTCTTCATTCATATTAATTTGTTTTCTAAAATCTATTTTTTAAATATTCAGATATGGTTCTAAATTGGCTAAAACCTCTATGTCATCTAATAATTGTTTCGATATTTCGTCAGTAGTGCCCACACAAAAAAAGAGAAGCAATATTTGCTTCTCTTTTTTATTTAAATAAAAATATGTTTTATGGGGGTAATAGACAAAAAGTAGGCTAAAAATTTCTGTACCGTTTAATGTACTTAGCTTTGAAGAAGTAAAACAAATAGAGGAAGTAATAAACAAATTAAATAACAGGCCCAGAAAGAGATTTGGATTTAAAACTCCAAACCAAACGTTAGCACTAAAATTAACTAATGCAACCTAGTGTTACATTTATTACCTGAATCCACCATTATTATTTATACGCACTAAATAGTTTATGAACAGCATCGGCTACTTGCTCTTGCTGGGCGGTGGTTATTGCCATTCCGCTAGGGATATAAAATCCTTTTTCGGCAATGCGTTCGCTTACGGGTAAGTGTTGAGGAGTGTACCAACTGGCTTTTTTAAATACAGGTTGTTGGTGCATTGGGTAAAAAAACGGACGAGTACCTATACCTAATTTTAATAATTCGTCCATACATTGCTGTGCGTTTAATGGTACGTTATCATTCACTACCATAGCATACACCCAGTAAATATTATTAGCATAAGGTGTAGTGGTTAATGGTAATTGCACCACGTTTTTTAACGAAGATAATAGCTCATCATACAACTTTCCTGTTGTACGTTTTTTAATAATAAATTCATCTAAACGCTCTGCTTGCGCCATTCCGAGTGCAGCTTGTAGGTTGGTCATTCTAAAATTATACCCTAACTCTTCGTGTTTAAATCTACGTTCGGGTATAAAACATAAGTTGCGCATACTACGGCATTTGTCTGCAATAGCATCGTTGTTGCAAAGTACCATTCCGCCTTCGCCAGTAGTTACATGCTTGTTGGGGTAAAAGCTAAATGTACTTACATCGCCAAAACCTCCGCAGGGTTTACCGTTGTAAGTTTGTCCGTGCATTTCGGCAGCATCTTCTATTATGTATAAATTATGTTTTTGTGCTATTGCAATTACTTTATCCATATCGCAAGGCAGGCCGTATATATGCACCACCATTATGGCTTTGGTGCGAGGGGTTATTGCTTGTTCTATAAGGGTGGTGTCAATGTTCCATGTAGCAGCATCAGCATCTATAAACACGGGCACTGCGCCAGCGCGCACTATTGCGGCTGCACACGATATTATGGTAAATGATGGAAGTATAACTTCATCGCCTGCGCCTATACCCAATGCTTGTACAGCAAGGTCCAACGCTACCGAACCATTGCATACAGCTATACCGTGCTTACGCCCAGCGGTTAGTGCCATACGCTCTTCAAACTGTTTTATAAATGGGCCTTCGGAGCTTATCCAGCCAGTATCAATACATTCGTTTAAATATTTTTTTTCGTTACCGTTTAGTAAGGGTTCGTTTACTTGTATCATAGCTTATTGTGTATGTTTTAAATTTTATGTAGCCAAAGTTATACTTATGTTTTAAAATCACGTTTCTTTTTTGTTGTAATATCAATTGAATTCATAGTTCAGCCCAATTATTAAGCATAATGTATAAGAGTTGCTAATTACATCAATGAGGCTGTACTTTGGCAAGCTTTACCCTTGGCTAAGTGTAGTTTATTATGGCGTTAATTTTATAGTAAAGCAACAATGAGTAGGAGTGTATGTATGTTTTTTATACTTATATTTGTGTATAGTTAGTAGTGAAAAAGAAATGATATTAAGGTGTAATTGCAAGCTGCTCCGAGGTGGGGTAATCCTGATATTTAAAAAATAAAAAATTAGATGCTGAATAAACTAATAATGTTTTTTCTTGTGATTATTAATCTTCTTTTTTCGTGTAAAGAGGACACAACTAAGTGTAAGAAAGAAAAACAAGTTGAACGTAATTTTTTTAAAGAAATGAAAGAAAATTATTTGTTTAATCAGTCTGGTTTTAAAGAACTTATATTGACGATGAAAGATTTTGGACTTTCGAAAAAATCAACATGTATTAATAATAAATATTATTATGAGCTTAACGGTGGAATAGGTTTTAGTGGTTTTATCAGAATGGAAGGAGAAAAACTATATTTAATGGCTGTAGAAGATATTGATTCTGAATTTGAAAGTATTGATTCATTAAAAAACGAACAATTATGTATTGATTTTTCAGCTGAAGAAGGTAAGAGCTGGAAAATTTGTTGTTTTTCTAATTCGAAACATTGTCTTAATGTTACATTTAAATTTAAAGCTTATAGTAGATTATTAAACGATACTGCATATGCTTATCAAATATCAAGAATAAGAAATCCAAATTATCTTTATGATTCAGAAGAATGTGAAACAGTTGCTTTTATTAGTAAAAAGTATGGATTCATTTACTTTTCTAGACAACATCAAAATAATGAAGTACATGGAATCTATTTATATCCAAAGCCTATTGTAACCTTATCACGGCTTAGTCTTAGCTAATTAAGTTTCAGTAAGCTCTATAGCCTTTGCTAATGAAACTACGGTGGCTGAGTTTATCGAAGCCCATATTGTACTAATAACGTATATAAAATTGCTGGCAGAGCTTGCCAAAGTAAAGCCGCAGTGAAAAAATACAGTTATGAACTATTTTCACAATTGTTTTTATAACAAGCAAAAGCATAATACCATTACCTTGCATTTAGTTCAATAAAAATAGCGTTCATGTTTTGTTCGCATCTCCAAGTTACAGCACGTTGCTATAGTTCACATTAATTAAAATAGGATAAGTATAAATATATACTTATCC
>JBEBIC010000455.1:0-1277 GCA_040080595.1 Bacteroidia bacterium
TAATAATTTGGATATATAATTTCCACAAAAATAATTATTTTTTTCACATCTATAAAAAGTAATTCTACCAAAGAAACGTTTTGTGTGCAAAACGTTTCTTTGGTATAGCTAGGCTTTTATGCCTCTAAATAGGTACTGTTTTACGTTATTTGTTCATAGCTCAAGGTTTAAATCGTGAGCTATGTGTTTTTATGTATTAACTTCACAATGATTTTAAGCATTTATAAAACTATATTCTTTAGCCTATAATTAAATTACATTTGCCCCAGCAAACTCAAGCACCACAAGTATGATATCTACTACTGTAACCATAAAACCCATACACTTACCTAATGCGCATAACGTGCAAATAGATATGCTTATGCTAAATGAGTTACACCCCCTGATAAGTGGTAATAAATATTTTAAATTACTACACAACGTAGCGCAAGCGCAAGCGCAAGCCCAAGGCGCAACTACATTAGTAAGTATGGGCGGCGCATACAGTAATCATTTGGTAGCATTGGCAGTAGCTGGGCATGCGCAAGGCTTTAAAACAAAAGCATATATACGTGGCGAAAAAAGCGAAGTGCTTAATACGCATTTAACTATTTGCACACAACATAAGATGGAGTTAGTATATGTATCTCGCACGGAGTACGCTACATTAAGAAACAATTACACACCACCAAACACTACCGAATACTGGATAACCGAGGGCGGAGGCAATGCTTTAGGGGCTAAAGGCTGCGAGCTTATACCCAAGTTTACATTACTTAATACAACTACTGCGCAATATAATTTTGATATAAACACTACTGCGCTAACAAACGAATTATTTACCAATAATTATTACAACTATTGCGTATGCGCATGTGGCACAGGTACTACCTTAGCAGGTATTATTAGTGCGTTGCAACACACGCAGGTACATACATTAGGCATACAAATATTAAAAGGAGAAAATTATTTAAGCTCCGAATTAATACAAAAATATAACATAGTACCCAGCAACTTATGGCATATTAACGAAGATTTTCATTGTGGTGGATACGCTAAAATGCCTGAGTACTTAACTACGTTTGTACAGCAACAATCGGCCTTGCACAACATTACCTTAGATAGTATTTATACAGGTAAAATGTTGTATGCAGTACACGAGTTACTTAGTCAAAATTATTTTAAACCCAACGCTCGTATTTTATTAATACACTCGGGAGGCGTTCATTAGCAAGGGTTTTACTATTATTTCCATTAACCACAAAAGCCACGCATAGCGTGGCTTTTGTGGTTAATGG
>JBEBIC010000013.1:0-25759 GCA_040080595.1 Bacteroidia bacterium
GTATAATTATAGGGCATACTTTGCTGTAATCGCTTGCGTGTTTGTTATCGCCTTTGGCACGTACAATACCTGCTACTACAGGGTTTACGGCTTCAAGGTGCGATGGGTTAGGCGTTAATGATATGTGTATATCGTGTCCTTTGTTGGTTTTTTGATCGCTCGAAAAACCCATGTGATATTTAACATCTCCGTTAAACAATGAGTCTTCGCTTGGGCGACCTTCAAACTCAGTAAAAATATCTTTGTAGGTTTTATTCAGAATATTTGCCAACACGTTTAATCGCCCACGGTGCGCCATTCCTATTACAAAATCTTTTACACCAAGGTCGGCAGCAGTTTCTATTACTACGTCTAAGGCTGGTATTAGGGCTTCGCCACCTTCCAACGAAAAACGTTTTTGCCCTACAAATTTAGTATGCAAAAAGTTTTCGAACACTACGGCTTGTGTAAGTTTGTGTAGTATTTCTTTTTTTTCTTCAATAGCAAAACGAGGTGTGTTTTGCGCACTTTCCATTTTGGTTTGTAGGAACTCAATAATGTCAGGGCGGCGTATATACTGGTACTCAACCCCTATTGATGCGCAGTAGGTGGCTTTTAAATGCTCAATAATTACTGATAATTTGCTTGCACCAATGCCAATTAAACTACCAGCCTGAAACACCACGTCCATATCTGCTTTAGCTAAACCAAAGTTTTCTATATCTAACGTAGGTGTGTAGGTACGACGCTCGCGCACAGGGTTGGTGTGGGTAAACAAATGCCCAGTTTTGCGGTAGCCATTTATAAGGTTTATTACATTAAACTCTTTACCCAATACTAATGACCCAGACGGTGCGTCGTAGTTGGCTTGCGCAAATTCAAAGCCTTTAAAAAAATCTTGCCAAGATGCTTCTACCGAAGTGCTATCTTGTTTGTATTGTGTGTATAAACCGTCAATGGCGTTAATTTCTGAGTTGCCTACTACTGCGTGTTTGTCCATAGTTATTGTGGTGTAAAAGTGTATGTTATATTTTTCGCTAAAGTAATAATTTAGGTACGAATAACGAAGAGGAATAGTAAATTATATTTGTGAACTATTTGAGGACACGATAGTTAATTGATAAGAAGTATTTATAGGACAATAAACCTAACAATTATCTATTGTCAGACCATGCTATTAGGGTTAATTGTGGTTCAAAATAATCAGTTTAAACGTGCCGTAATAAAAGGAAATTCTAACACTGTTTTTGTTTATACACTACTCAACACAGTATAAATTATATGCCTTGTTTGGTGGCTGAGTTTATCGATAAGTATTATTTATTCTCCAACGATTTCCATAATTCATCAAAGCTACGAGGCGCAGTAAGGGTGTCGCTACTGTGTTTTAAATAGCGTTTGGCATTACCTACTATGGTTACATTGGCATGCACATCATTCATTTCATTTTCGGTTATAACGCCCTTGTGGTGCAGTATGCGGGCTATAAACTGAAAGTGAGGTTCTAAGTACGTATTCAATTTTCCTTGTGCATCAAAGTAATACATAAAAGCTTTGGGCTTAGGTACAATACAACTCAAAAATATACTTTCATTAAGCGATAGTGCGCTTGGTTTTTTAGCAAAATAAAACTGACTAGCCTCGCCTATACCATACACGTTAGGGCCAAATTCTATACTGTTCATATACACTTCATACATACGTTTTTTGTTGCTAATGTGTAAGTTTTCTATACACCATACTATTAAGGCTTCTTCGGCTTTGCGACTTACTGTTTTGTTACGGCTCAAAAACACATTTTTAACCAACTGCATACTTATAGTACTACCACCACGTGCAAACCTACGTTCTTTATAATTTTGTGCTATAGACTTGCGAAAAGCCCCTTCGTTAAACCCTTTGTGCCACATAAAACTACCGTCTTCGCTCGTCATTATGGCTTGCTGCACATACGGCGATATACTTTCTAAATTGTAAAAATTAGGGTTGCTTGCACCTATAATTATGGAGCGCATAAACACTTCTTTTTCGTAAATAGCATGTGCAAATGCACCATTTATTTTACTAAAATCGGTAACGCCCATTTTGGTTATTTTTACATCTTGCGCTATCATTCGGCTATCAAAGGTACAACTGTCGGGCAATGCAGCGTTTAGTTTAAATTGCATTCTATACCCTAAATTACCACTACATTGCATTCCTCCAAAATTACTAAACATAGCCTGTGGTAGTGCGTGTATAAAATTATTAGCCGTAGTTACGGGTACATTTACACCTAACTCATATTGCTTTACAGGGCGCATTGTTATGCGTGCATAAGGTTTAAACACTAAACCATTTACAGTAGCAATACTGGTGCTATCTATACCCAAGCTAGTGGGTGTTATGCTTAGTTGTGCGTTTGTTGTAGCGTGTTGTACCAGTATTGGTGTAGTGCTTAATCTATAATGTGCAACAGATAAATCAGTAACGCCTAGTGCCACATCAAGTGTGGTAAGTTGGTCGCTTGTGGTACTGTTGTTTAATGCTATTTCGGCTTTTTTAAAATTACATTTTACGTGTGTTAGTTTTTCTATTATATATACATCGGCATTATTGGCATAGCTTGTTAATGCTACATTTCCGCGCTTATTGTACTTGTCTATTTTACCATTTACGCTCCATGTGTTTCCGCTAAAATCTTCGTTAAGCACACCTACTATAGTTCCATTATTTATTTTTAGGGTATCCATAGTGTAGCCTAATTTTAATGTAGGATGCGTATAGTTTACTTGCAAATGCTGGGCTTGCATAGTAGTGGGTAATATATCAAATAGTTTATCTATATAATTAGCTATACGCACGTTATATGCAGTTGATGCACTTGTGCTATCGTTTGTTTTTTTATCTGTTAAAAACGAATAATTACTTTGCTTACCATTAGTAACCATATTTACCGCAAGGTTGGATAGTACTATGTTTTTTACCGAAATTTTGCGTGATAACACCAATGAATTTACATCAATACTTACGTTTAAATTTTGTGCCGTAAATAGTGTATCGTTGCCTTTGGGTATAATGTATATGTAGTTAAGTTGTGCTGTGCTTAAATTGTTTATACGCAAACTATCACTTACTATTTTTATAGCATAGCGCTGTTCTATGCTGTTTATTTTTTTAAAATAATAATAATTTACAATGCGTTGGCGTAGCAAATAAATGCCTGCAACTCCTGCTAATAAAGCAACGAAGAAAATTAAAATTATTTTTTTTATTATGCGCATTTATTTAAAAAGTATAATCAACATATAAACCGTTAAAACGGTTGTGTTTACTGGTTACTCACATAGCCCACGGTTTAAACCGTGGGCTATGTTATTTTTGTAATTATTTTTTAAATGCGTTGCGTACTCTTATGTCTTGTAATACTTTTTTTGTGTTCAACGAAAAGTCGCTATTCATTATCCATGAATAATAGCCTGGGTCGTTTAAAAACACTTCGGTTACTTTGCGTCCTTTGTGTTTACCAAAATTAAATACTTCCTCGCCACTGTTGTTTAGTATTACACGCCCCGCAAAATCTACATTATTATTCATCTTGCAAAACTCGCCAAGGGCTTGCATATCATTTACAATAGGCGTGCTAGTTACGCCTGCTTTATTGGTATGTTCTACTCCATCATAACGTTGCAATTGCGCTAAAAATACATCGTACGTAGCTTTTATATCGGCTTCGGCACTGTGTGCATTTATTAGTTCTTGCCCACAATAAAACTTATATGCAGCTTTTAATGTGCGGGGTTCCATTATATGAAAAATATTTTGCACATCTATAATACGGCGGTCTGTCATATCAAATTCTAACTCGGCACGTAGGAACTCTTCTATTAACAAAGGCACATCAAATTTTATACAATTGTAGCCACCCAAATCGCAATTAGTAAGGAATTGCAATAAGGTGTTTGCTTGCTCTTTAAACGTAAGTTCATTGGCTACATCTTTATCAAATATACCGTGTATTAATGAGGTTTCGTAAGGTATAGCCACCGTTGGGTTTACACGTACTGTGTGTATATTGGTAGTGTTATCCACGTTTACACGTAGTATAGATATTTCTACTATTCTATCTCGTGCGGGTTCAACGCCTGTAGATTCAATATCAAAAAATGCTAATGGTTTGGTTAAATGTAATTTCATTATAGTGTGTGTGTGTTTTAAATAAAAATAAACTAAATAGTGTTATGTAATATAGCTTGTGTTGCTCCTGTACGTTGGCTTACAAACGCTTTGGCATTAATGCAAAGTTGGTTATAATAACTGACATCAGTAATTAATTTTAGTACGGTTACTTCTAATTCGTTAGCCGTAGTTACGCTTACTGCGCTGTGTGTGGCTAATAGTTCTTGTATTTCGTAAAACTTTGCGTGCTTAGGTCCAAACACTACAGGAATGCCATATACCGCTGCTTCCAGCGTGTTGTGTACTGCCTTGCCAAAACCTCCACCTATGTAGGCTATGTGTGCCATACTGTATAATGAGGATAGCATTCCCACATTATCAATTATTAATACGTTACTTTCTGTACTTGCGCTGTAGCTACTGTATTTGCTCACTTTGTAGTTGCTAAACAATTCCATTAACGCATCAACATTGGCGCTAGTAACATTATGCGGGGCAAATACGAGTTTGTAATTGTGTTGTAACTCCGTATTGTTTTTATAAATATGCAACCACATAGTTTCGTCCACACCCCACGAACTACCTATTACTACTAGCTTTTTTCCTTGTGCAAATTGGTTTACAATAGCAATAGGTTGTGCTTGCTCGGCTATACTTTGTACTCTATCATAGCGAGTATCGCCCACTACAGTATGTTGTGCAATGCCAATGGTGGTAAGTAACTCAGCCGTTTGTGTGTTTTGTGTAAAATAATGAGTAACCTGTTTTAGTTGGTTTGCAAACCACTTACCGTACCATTTAAAAAAATACTGATTAGGGCGCAACAGTGCGCACACGTAGTACGTAGGTATGTTGCGTGTGTGTAGTATATGTATGTAATTAAACCAAAATTCGTACTTTATAAAAACTACTTTGGTGGGTTGTATAGCGGTTATAAATTGTGTTGCATTGTGCAATGTATCCATAGGTAGGTAGCACACCACATCTGCCAAAGGGTAGTTTTTGCGCACCTCGTAGCCACTAGGGCTAAAAAATGTAACTACTACTTGCGTAAATTTATTTTTAAGTTTTAGGGCTTCTATAATTGGGCGTGCTTGTTCAAATTCGCCTAATGATGCACAATGAAACCAATACGTTTCCGTGCCATTGGGTTTAAAATTAGCCAACTGCGCCCATACGTTTTTGCGCCCAAGTACAAATAATTTTGCCTTAGTGTTGAATAACGCAATTACTCTTATAATTGTGTAATATGCCAGTATAAATAGGGTGTAAATGTTACGCACGTGGTGGTTATAATTTACTCATCAACTCCAATTCAACTTTTAACTTTTTAGTAAGCGAATTTACTACTAAATTATACGAATTGTCTATCCATGTTTTTAGGTCTTGGTCGGTATAATCGGCATCTAATTGTACGGTATTCCAGTGTTGCTTATTCATGTGCCAGCCCGCCTCTACACCATGGTAACGCTCACGTAGTTCTATGGCTAATTCGGGGTCGCATTTTAGGTTTACCGACTTGCCTTGGCTTATACTTGTTAGCGCAAACATTTTCCCCATTACTTTAAACACGAGTGTATCGTTATCAAACGGTAAGGTTTCTTCTACTCCTGCTTTGCTTATACAATAGGTACGTAAGTCTTCTAAATACATTATAAAATTAGTGTTGATGTTAAGTAATTATGCAAACGTAATTCGTGTTTTTTAATTTGTAATTGATGCTAGATGCTGTTCAATGGTGGTAAATGTACCCAAAGGTTTCATGTAGTTAATAAAATTTTCCAATCGGTTTAACAAGGGCTTTCCGCAGGGAGTTTTAGTGTAATTAGGCAGTGCATAACTACTAATATCTGCAAACTCATGTGGGTGAAAATATACATTCAACACGCCGTCTTTAGCCAATGTAGTGGCGCATAGCCAATTATAAACAACAGGTTTTACGTTTTTAAAACTTAACCAAAATAAAGGAAAACGTATAACAGGACTTACTGAAGCTGGCACTATAGTGAGTTGTTCTTGGGTATGAATATTTCGTGGTTCAAAAAAATGATTATACCTACCTGGTATATACGTAGGGTTAAGGCTGGAGTTGTACGTATAGCCTGCGTTTACAACATCGGTATTGCTTACTGCTGCCATACGTGCCATACGAAAACCTTTTACTTTTTGCCCCGATATTTCGGCTAATATAATGCGCGATTGTAATAAATCTTGCACCTTAAAACTAGAATGATACAACCCATGCGATGCCACCTCGTGGCTTTGTGCTATGCGTTTTACAATGTCTTTGTTGTGGTTAGCATAATTAGCTGTTATAAAAAATGTAGCTGTAATTTGGTGCTTATGCAATATATCTAACAAAGGCAATACGCCCTCGTTGGCTTTACTTAATTGTTCATGTAACGGAATGTGTTGCCCATATTCCAAGGGCATATCAAACTCTTCTAAATCAAACGAAAGGCAAATATGATGTGGCAAAATTGAAGTTTATTTTCGTGAGAATTTATATTTGATGCGTTGCCAGAGGGTTGGTTTATCCTCACCTTTGACCGTAAGACAAACGCTACCCATCATATTTATTAACATAGATTCACGTGGTACCATTATTTTGAAAAAAGTTTTATTAATTAAATTTACATTTATTAAAGTTGGATAGTATGCTATACTACTAACTCTTATATTAACATTTTCACTTTTAATATTAATAGGCTTTATAAATTCAAACACACCATTCGTATCCGTATTACCAATAATTTTCAACTCATCTATTTCAACCTTAGCATAGGCTAATGGTTCATGTGTAATTGAATCCAACAACACACATTTTATTTTAGTAACCGCCGAATCATTAACACTAAGGGGTTGTTTAGCACTAACGTTGTTTGTTGGCAGCTGTTCTGTTTTTGTACTTGTTTGTGCGGTTGCTTTTACTATTCCCAAATTACTGAGTAGTGCTGTTAGCGAAAAACTCAACCAAAATTTATTTAGTCCGCTTTGTATTTCGGCCTTAGGGTGTATAACTCTATTTAGTTGTTGGGAGTTAAGTCTGCCACATACATTGCTTGTAGTGTGGCTTAATAATTTAATTATTTCGGCATCACTCAATGTGCTAAAATCTATTACGTTTTTATTACAACTGATGCAAAATTTACCATTATCATTAACTATCATACCATCCCAGTTTTGTGTACAAGGATTATCAATAGTTAATGATATGGAGTGTGGTTTCACGTTAAGCGTATTTTATTTTTTAAATTAAAACGTACGTACTGCACGAATATTGTTGGCATTAGGTTTATTATTTTGAGTAGAGTAACCACCATTAAAATAAAATATATAAGCCGAAGATGTATTAAATTCATTACTACTCCAATAAAATAAAGTAATAGATAATTGAGTTCCACCCACTGCACTTAGTGCTTTGTTGGTAGTGTACATACTGTTGTATAATAAGGTAAGTTCGTTAATAGACGGTAAGTACCAACCACTACCAAAACTTAATGCGTAAGTAGCTGCAGGGCTCGAAGTCATTAAATTAGTGTTGTATGCACCGTCCCAACTGCGGTTAGCGCTAGTTAATGAATTGGTAGTTTGCCAAGCGCCTGTACTTTCGGTTTTAGCTACTATTAAACCGTGTTGTAATTTATCACTACCTGTATAAATATAATAAACAATACCACCAAGAGTATCTTTGCCTAAGTAAAATGGTCCAACACCACCAGTAGCACCTTGTATTCCCTGTATGCCTTGCGCTCCTGTTGCTCCAGTAGCACCTGTAGCTCCCGTTAATCCTTGTATTCCTTGTGGTCCTGCTACACCCGCTGGTCCTGTTGCACCTACTGCACCTGTCAAGCCTGTTAATCCTTGTATGCCTTGCACTCCTGTTGCTCCAGTAGGCCCTGTTGCACCTACTGCGCCAGTAGCACCTGTTGCCCCCGTTAAGCCAGTTAAGCCTTGTATTCCTTGCGCACCCGTTGCGCCTGCGGGGCCTGTTGCTCCTACTGCGCCAGTAGCACCTGTTGCGCCTGTTAATCCTTGTATGCCTTGCGCTCCTGTTGCACCCGCAGGTCCTGTTGCGCCTACTGCGCCAGTAGCGCCAGTAGCGCCAGTAGCACCTGTTAAGCCAGTTAATCCTTGTATGCCTTGAGCGCCTGTTGCGCCTGCGGGGCCTGTTGCACCTACTGCGCCATTAGCACCTGTTAAGCCTTGTATTCCTTGAGGTCCTGCTATACCTTGTATTCCCTGTAAACCTTGTGCGCCAGTTATACCTGTATCGCCTTTAATACCTTGTATTCCTTGTGGTCCTGCTATACCTTGTATGCCCTGCATTCCTTGTGCGCCAGCAACACCTGTATCGCCCTTAACACCTTGTATTCCTTGCACTCCTGCTATACCTTGTATTCCCTGTAAACCTTGTGCGCCAGCAACACCTGTATCGCCCTTAACACCTTGTATTCCTTGCACTCCAGCTATACCTTGTATGCCCTGCATTCCTTGTGCACCAACAACACCTGTATCGCCTTTTAAGCCCTGAATACCTTGTATTCCTTGTGCCCCTGCTACACCTCCATTAGCACTAAATAAGGCATAGGGAACGCTTAACAATTCGGTTGTTCCTATAATACTGTATGCTGTTCCGCCCGTAGGGTCGGTTTCTGTTTTTATAAAATAAGGTCCATTTGCCCAGTTAATACCTGCAAATGTGCCTATAAGTGGCGTTCCTGTACCTATTTGTAGGCTTACTAAACCGTTACTATTGGTTGTTGCTGTTTGTGTTTCTACATACGCAGGCGTACCTGTTGCCGAACCTTGCACTACACTTACTTGTATGCCTACTGCGGTATTGGTAATAAGTGCATTGCTGCTATTACGTAGTACTGCTTGGTAACTCATTTTTTGTGGCGCTTGTGCCATTGCGTTGTTTACTAGCACTGTAGTTACCATAACTATTAACGCTAATTTTAGTTGTGTAAATGTATTTTTCATGGTTTCATGGTTTCTTGGTTTTAAATTATTTTTAAAATAGTGCTGTAAATTCATTTTTTTTTCAATCAGTAACATTCACCAATTGATGTGAGGTAATTAATTTTTAATTACTTTAAATATTTTTACTTCTTTATTATTTTGCGTTACCTTTAAATAATAGGTAGCCGCCGTTAGCGTTGCCACAGCTATGGTTTCTGTGGTAGTTATTTCGTTTTTACTTAGTAGTATTTTTCCCTTACTATCTACTAATTCATACGCCATAGTTTGATTTTTTAAGTCCGCAATTTGTAGCGTTAAAAAATCGGTAGTAGGGTTAGGGTAAGCGTTTATACTTAGTTGTACGGTTGCTATTTTGGTTAAATCGGTAACTACAAATAACTCGTAAGGTTGTTGCACACCTTGTGCCACCGAACCATTAGTACCATCGTGTGTAGTATATACAGGTTCGCCTACGGTATAGCTACCGCTACCTCCACTTCCTGTGGCATCTGCCCCTGCCGCAGGAACAGCATTTTGCGCATGTACTGCGCTACCTGCTATAACCAGTGCTGTACATGCAATTAGTTTTAAGTTAATATTTTCCATTTCTTTTACAATTTAAAATGTTACTACTCTATTAGTGTAAACTGTATTACTTGTACTTAATTACTAAATTAAATATAAGGATGTTTTTTATAAATGCAAAAGATATTTAGGCGAGTTTTACGAGTCTAACTTCAACACCGCCATAAATGCGTCTTGTGGCACTTCTACCGAACCCAACTGACGCATACGTTTCTTACCTTCTTTTTGTTTTTCCAATAATTTACGCTTACGGCTTATATCTCCACCATAACACTTAGCGGTTACATCTTTACGAATAGCCTTTATGGTTTCGCGCGATATAATTTTGGCGCCAATAGCGGCTTGTATAGGTATTTCAAACTGTTGGCGAGGTATTAGTTCTTTTAATTTTTCGCACATACGCTTACCTAAGTTATAGGCTCTATCACGGTGTATAAGGCACGACAGTGCATCTACTTGCTCGTTGTTGAGTAGTATATCTAATTTAACTAAGTAGCTTTGTATGTAGCCAATAGGTGCGTAATCAAACGAAGCGTAGCCTTTGGATACTGTTTTAAGTCTATCATAAAAATCAAATACAATTTCGGCCAATGGCATTTCAAACACCATTTCTACACGCTCGGGCGTAAGATACGTTTGCGATTTAAACACGCCACGTTTATCAATACACAAGGTAAGTATAGCTCCTATGTATTCCGATTTTGTAATTATTTGTGCACGTATAAACGGCTCTTGTACGTTATCTAATTTGTTGGCATCGGGCAAGTCGGACGGATTATTTATTATTAACTCTGCACCTGCTGTGGTTGTAGCAATGTACGATACGTTGGGTACAGTAGTAATAACGGTCATATTAAACTCACGTTCCAAACGTTCTTGGATAATTTCCATGTGCAACATTCCTAAAAATCCGCAACGAAAACCAAAGCCCAATGCAGCCGATGATTCAGGCTGGAATGTAAGCGACGCATCGTTCAATTGTAGTTTTTCCATTGATGTACGTAACTCTTCGTACTCGCTTGTATCTACGGGATATATACCTGCAAACACCATTGGTTTTACGTCTTCAAATCCATCAATACCAGTTTCGCAAGGGTTAGCAACTGTAGTAATAGTATCGCCTACTTTTACTTCACGAGCATCTTTTATACCCGATATTATATACCCTACATCGCCTGTACTTACTACAGTTTTAGGTTCTTTGGCTAAACGTAATGTACCTATTTCATCAGCAAAGTACTCTTTGCCTGTATTTACAAACTTTACTTTGTCGCCTTTTTTTAATTCGCCATTTACAATTTTAAATATGGCCTCAATACCACGAAACGGATTATATACCGAATCAAATATTAATGCTTGCAATGGCTTGGTTCTATCGCCCACAGGGGCAGGAATGTTTTTAATAATTGATGCTAATATAGCTTCAATACCCAAACCAGTTTTTCCGCTTGCAGGTATTATATCGTCTCTATCGCACATGGTTAAGCCCACTATTTGGTCTTTTACTTCTTCAGGGTTTGCGCTTGGTAAATCTATTTTGTTTAGTACAGGTATTATTACCAACTCACGCTCCAATGCTAAATATAAGTTACTAATGGTTTGTGCTTGTATGCCTTGTGCTGCATCTACTATAAGTAATGCACCTTCGCAAGCCGCTATGGAGCGAGAAACTTCGTAACTAAAATCTACGTGACCAGGTGTATCAATTAAATTTAGAGCATATTTTTTACCCTCGTAAATATAATCCATTTGTATAGCATGACTTTTTATAGTTATACCACGTTCCTTTTCCAAGTCCATGTTATCGAGTACTTGCGCCTCCATTTCACGGCTGGTTACGGTTTTGGTAAATTCTAATAAACGGTCGGCCAATGTGCTTTTTCCGTGATCTATATGTGCTATTATGCAAAAGTTGCGTATGTGTTCCATAGCGGTAAATGTAGGGACATTTTTTTTATATAAAAAAGTAAACTTGCAAAATCTTACACAAATTATTTTTAGTAGATTAATGCCATTTATAACCGTATGTAATTTATACCACATTGAGTTAAAAGCACGTTCGTTTTTTATATAAATTTGCACTCAATTAATATCAATCATTACACACATTTATATATCACTATGGAATTTATAGGCGAACATCTTTTACCAGGACAAATAGGCAATTTTTTTATCGTGCTGTCGTTTGCCATGGCAGTGCTATCTAGTATTAGTTATTGGTTTGCTACCACACAACCGCTTGATGCTAGTTGGAAAAAAATTGCACGTACTACTTACCTGCTACATACCGCAAGTGTAATAGGCATAGGTATTACACTGTTTTACATATTATTTAATAATATGTTTGAGTACTACTATGCTTACCAACACAGTAGTAAAGCGCTGCCTATGTATTATATATTTTCGTGCTTTTGGGAAGGGCAAGAGGGGAGTACTTGGCTGTGGATGTTTTGGCAAGCTATACTGGGTTTAATTATTTTATACAAAAGCTCGGAGTGGGAAAGCCCTGTAATGGCAACAGTTACAAGCGTGCAAGCGTTTTTAAGTTGTATGCTGTTGGGCGTTATTATTTTTGATTATCGTATGGGGAGTAATCCGTTTACACTATTGCGCCAACACCCCGATATGGCACAAATGCCGTTTGTAAAAATACCTACTTACTTACAAAGTATTGACGGACGTGGACTTAATCCATTACTACAAAACTATTGGATGACTATACATCCGCCCACATTGTTTTTAGGGTTTGCAAGCACACTTATTCCGTTTTGTTATGCAATAGCTGCATTGTGGCAACGTAAGTATGCCGAGTGGATAAAACCAGTGTTACCATGGGTAGTATTTAGTGTAGGTATATTAAGTTTAGGAATATTAATGGGTGGAGCTTGGGCTTACGAAAGCCTTAGTTTTGGTGGTTTTTGGGCGTGGGATCCTGTAGAAAACGCATCGTTAGTACCATGGATAATTATGGTAGCAGCACTACACGTTATACTTATTTATAAGCACAACAATACATCAGTATTTAGTGCATTGTTGTTTACTATTTTATCGTTTTTGTTAATTGGATATTCTACATTTTTAACCAAGAGTGGTATATTGGGTAACAGTAGCGTACATGCGTTTACCGATATGGGTATGAGTGGTTTGTTGCTCGTGTTTTTATTGTTCTACATTGTAGGAAGTACAGTTTTATTGGCTATGCGCTACAAACAATTACCGTCGCAACAGCAAGATGATGAATTGTGGAGCCGTGAATTTTGGATGTTTATAGGTACATTGGTATTAGTTATTGCAAGTTTTCAAATATTGTTTACTACCTCGTTACCTGTGGTAAATAAGCTATTTGGTACTAACTACGCACCTCCAGCCGATGTTATTAATTATTATAACTCGTGGCAAACACCTATGGCTACTATAATTGCGCTACTTATGGCGGTTACACAATTTATTCGTTGGAAAAAAGCCGACATCAAACAAGTAGCAAAATCGTTAATGTATTCAGCCATTGCAGCCGTTGTTATTACTATTGCTATTTGTTTATTGATGCAAATAACCAACGCAATTATAATTGGTTTGTGCCTAGCATCGGTATTTACCATTACTGCCAATGCTGATTATTGGTTACGTGTATTAAGCGGAAAAATAAATAAAGCAGGCGCATCTATTGCCCACATTGGTTTTGGGTTGATATTGTTGGGTACATTAATATCGCAATACAAACAAACTATTATAAGCCGTAACGTTAGTCAAACAGATATTTCTCGTTTAGATAAGGGTATGAAAAACAACGAAAATGTATTGTTAAACAAAGGCGATACTACCTTGTTGGGCAACTATTATGTGGTGTATCATACCAAGCGCAAAGAGGGAGTAAACTTATACTACGATATGGATTACCTACAACGCAACGCCAATGGCACATACCGCAAAGAATTTATGCTTAGCCCCATAATACAACTTAATGCACGTATGGGCAATATTGCTGAGCCCGATACGCGCCACTTTTTGGGTAAAGATGTTTACACACATATTTCGTATGTAGATTTAAGTAAAGACCTTGGCGAAAATACTGATGCAGATTATCGTGAAACTCTTAAAAAAGGAATACACACTGGCGATACTATATTTGCTGCCAATGCAATGATAATATTAGAAGGATTAATAAAAGACGTGGATAAAACCAAGTTGCAATTATTACCTACGGATATAGCACTTGCAGCACGATTTAGAGTATTGGATATAAATAAGCAAGAGCGTATAGTAGAGCCCTTGTACGTAATACGTGATAATTATTTAGTACCTATAGAATCTGAAATAAAAGAATTAGGCATACGCATTACCTTTAAAGAATTAAACACCACCAACGGTAGTATAGACGTGGCTTTAGCCGAAGATAATAACCTGCAAAAAGAATTTATAGTAATGAAAGCCATTGTTTTTCCTGGTATAAACGTACTATGGATAGGCGCATTGGTAATGGTGTTAGGTACACTTATAGCTATGTGGCAACGTTTAAAAGCGTTGAAGAAATAGTATGCTGAGTGTTAGGTTACAACATAATAAAAAAGCTCGCCAATGGCGAGCTTTTTTATTGATAAACTAAAGTGTTATACTTAAATAAAAATTACTTAGTAACTTTTATTATTTGTTTTGCTCCATTGTCGCTAGTAAGGCTTACAAAGTACAAACCATTTTCTAGGTTAGCAGTGTTCCAGTGTATATGGGTTACGTTACCAATAGTTTCGGTAGTGGCTTCCATTGCTATAGTTTTACCTATAATGTTATATACACTTACTTGTACTTTACCTGTATTTTTCAAGGTAATAGTAGTGTTATCAACTAACGGATTAGGATATACGTTAGCAAATGTAGCTGTACCATTTTTTTCATTATTAATACCTGTAACTATAGGTGCTGTTTGTATTGAAATATCTCTTACTGATACACCAAATCCTATTTTACCTACTGAAGTAGTTGCGCCAGTAGTAGTGTTTAGGGTATATAGTCTATCAATAGTTTCGGTGTTTATGTTAGCTGCTACATAAGCAGTGTTAGTCATAGTTGTGCCATCGTAGTAAATGTCCATATCTACAGTAGCATCAGTACTATTTACCATTATGCCTGTACTTCCTACAGTGTTTAACTTACCATTGTTGGGTGGAGTTTGTGTAGTTAATACGTTAAGTACCTCATCATAATTATACAGTGTAGTAGCTGTAGCACCACTGTAACTGTTAGTGTATGCAATACTACCCGCATTAGGATTAGCTCCAAAATTAACATCGCCTGCCGTAAAGTTTAACATAGAATCTGTTGCTGCTATTACTGCTGTAATAGGGTTTAAACGATAGTTAGCATCGTTGTTAGATACTACTCTAATTCTATCTACCGTAGGGTTAAAATCAAAACCAACATTGGTAGCACCTAGCATAAGTTGCATTGGTGTAGCACTTACTGCTGTAGCAACTCCAGTGGTGGTAACTATGGTGTATAGTTGTGCATCGTTAGTTGTTGAGTTATAACCTAGTGCATACAACATTGCGTTGGCTGGTCTAAAATCCATACCTACTATTGTTTGCCCTGCGGTAACACCTGTTATTGGATAAATGGTGCGTATGTAATTAGGGTTTTGTGTATCAAATGATATTAAGTTAGTACCCGAAAGTCCAAACGCCAACTGCCCTGTTAATGCAGGTAAGGTACGGTCTATAAATAATGCAATATTAGTTACTTGGTCGGTACCGCCTATGTTACCTACCAATGTAGCAGCACCTGTAGCTGTAGCAAGTGTATATAATGTTGCTACTGAATTGCTTGCAGATAAGTTAGCTAACAAATATGCTTCGTTGGTAGCAGTAGTATTGTTATAAAAAATATCCATATCTACTTTAGGTGCTACAGTATCAGTACTAATGCCTGATGCACCTATGGTATTTAACGACCCGTTGTTTGGTGGACTTTGTAGCGTAATAATGTTTAAATTATTATCGTAATTAAATAGTGCTGTTGTACCTGCACCTATATAACTGTTGGTATAAGCACCTGCCACAATTTTGGGAGTTGTGCCTGCATTAGCATCTCCTGCTAAGTAAGCTAACGACATATCTGTAGCAGCTATTGCGCCTGTAACTGGGTGTAAACGATAGTTTCCACCATTGGCAGATGTTACTCTAATTCTATCTACAGTTGGGTTAAAATCAAAACCGATAGGGCCGTTGCCTAATGCTATAGCTGTTGCTGTTGCGTTTATAACTGTAGCTGCACCTGTACTTGTGTTTATGGTGTATAATTGGTATACGCCAAGCGTTGCATTGTAACCAAAAGCATACAACTGACCAGTGTTGGGTCTAAAATCTAAGCCTTGTATAATTTGCCCTGCGGTAATGCCTGTAATGCTTACGCTTGCTGTTATTACAGTAGGTGCTGTTGCATTAAACGATACCAAATTATTACCAACAGTAGTACCATATACTGTTTGGGCTTGGGCTTGCTCTTGCATAAATAATGCGCATACAAGTGCTGAGGTTGCGCTTAATGTTACTAAGCCACGTTTCATTTTTTTTGAAGTAGAAATTTTTCTCATAAGTTCCTTTTTATTGATTATTGTTTGATGTATTTGTTATTTACAGAAACATTTACGATAAAAAAAACATTATGGTTTTTGGCAACAGCTTTTTTCTATTTATCAAACCACAAGCCTGTGGTAAGCACTAACTCTAAGCGTTGGTTATCTCCGTTATATATTTTTTGATTAGTAAAATTATTCAGGTAACGCGTTTCTATTCTAAAATAATGTTCTGGATGTAATTTAAGCTCTGCTCCTATTGTTATTCCTGCTGTTTTATAGCCATCGGGAGTTTGTAATGGAGCAAACGAATTTGAACCATAAGTACTATTTACATTTAAAGGCGTACTAAGCATTCCATATTTATCATAAAACAACTCTGGGCGTATTACAAATGCTACTTTTTTAAACGTTTGGTGTTTTATAGTTAGTAAACTTCCTACTACTACATCTGCGTAGTTTTTAAGGCTTATATCATACGTATTGGTTTGTTGTGTAGCTACATCTAACCCAAATAATAGTTGCCATTTTTTATTGGCATAAGCTATATTAAAGTTGTTGTAAAAACGGAAGTTAAAATTATTATTGAGTACTTCATCGCTTAATAAATTAGTGTACATAAGTTGTAATTTACCATTTACTATATACGTACCATTAAACCCTAATGCAGGAATGGCTGTATTTTTAGTAAATTTATTAAAACCATCTAAAATATGTATTCCCCAGTTAAATTTACTGTTTGTTTCTTGCACTAAACGCAATCCTCCTTGAAAAAATGGTTCGTTATAAGTAACCATAGCTATAGTACTAAGCATATTGTAGCGGCCTGGCAAAATTTCGGCACCTATGTGTGTTTTAAAAAAGCCTGCGTCTAGCCATGTTTTTTTGCCAATGCGTGCGCCCACATACGCCTCTTGTACAAAACGGTATTCTGCTGGCCATATTTGGGTAGGAATATCACCTACCTGCAATGTTATTTTTCCACGCACATCATCGTGGTTATAGTTGCCTGATAATTGCAATATGTTTAAGCCTAAACTATTGTTTTTAGGAGCAACTACGCCATTGGTAGCCAGTGTGCCTGCCTTATTACTTTCGCTATAAGCAGCATAATACACATCAGCATAACCATCAAAATAAAATGGTGGGTGTGTTTCAATTTTTTGAGTAGTGTCGATTACTGCTGTTTGACAAAAAGCGATAGTTGGCAATAAAAAAGAAAAAATAATTGAAAAATAAAAATTGTTATACATGTATAATAAATTAATCTATATATTTGAATACGTAAAAATGATAATCAGTACAAATAACGCACTAAATATTTAATGAGCATCTAAAAACAAATGAACAAAGAAATAAATACAAAACACAAGCACGAAACCGTATGTAGTACGTTTCGCAGTTCGTGGTTGCAAATAGCTCGTATGTATAATATGCAGGCAGAAAGCTATGGCGGTAACATTACTATAGGTTATTTTTTGTTAAATGTTGATGGTACTAATGGTTCGTATGCAACAGATATAGCTGTGAGCTTAGGCGTTGGTAATACTGGATTAGGACGTATGATAAAAAAACTGGAAGATGAAAAAATGATTACCCGCACTACCGACCAAACCGATAAACGTAAAGTAAAAATTATACTTACTGCCAAAGGCAAAAAAGCCAAAGAAACTGCCAAAGACGTAGTGCGTAATTTTAACAAAGAACTCATAACCCAAATAGGCGAAAAAGACTTAAATACGTTTTTTAAAATAGCACAAAAAGTAGCCAAAGTAACTGAACAAAAAATAAACAACAACTAACTACATAACTCATTAAATTATAAAAATAAAACATGAACAGAACAATTAAAAAAGTAGCCGTATTAGGCTCAGGAGTAATGGGTTCGCGTATTGCGTGCCACTTTGCTAACGTAGGTTGCGAGGTGTTGTTATTAGACATAGTTCCGCGCGAACTACTGCCAGCCGAAACAGCCAAAGGTTTAACTATGGAAAGTAAAGTTGTGCGTAATCGTATTGTAAACGATGCTTTGCAATTTGCATTAAAATCAACACCATCGCCTATATACGATAAGCGTTTTGCAAGCCGTATTACCGTTGGTAATTTTGATGATAACATGAAAGATATTGCCAGCGCCGATTGGACTATTGAGGTGGTAGTAGAAAACTTAGACATCAAAAAGAAAGTATTTGAACAAGTAGAAAAATACCGTAAAACAGGTACACTTATTACCTCTAATACATCGGGTATTCCTATACACCAAATGTTAGACGGTCGCTCTGACGATTTTAAAGCGCACTTTTGTGGCACACACTTTTTTAATCCACCACGTTATTTAAAATTATTAGAGATTATTCCTACACCAAGCACTAAGCCTGAAGTAGTTGATTTTCTTATGCACTACGGCGACTTATACTTAGGTAAAACTATGGTATTGTGCAAAGATACGCCTGCATTTATTGCCAACCGTGTAGGTGTATTTGGTATTATGGCCATGTTACACGTAGTTGAAAAAATGGGCTTAACTGTGGAGGAAGTGGATAAATTAACGGGTCCTGTATTGGGTCGCCCTAAGTCGGCAACGTTCCGTACGGGCGATGTAGTAGGGCTAGATACATTGGTACACGTGGCAAACGGAGTTGCGGCTAATTGCCCTAATGACGAAGCTAAAGCTGAATTTATATTACCAACGTATCTACAAAAAATGGTAGATAACAAATGGTTAGGCGATAAAACCGCACAAGGTTTTTACAAAAAAGTAAAAGGTGCTAATGGCAAAAGCGAAATACAAGCACTTGACCTTACTACTATGGAATACAAGCCTGCGGTAAAAGTTAAGTTTGCAACATTAGAAGCTACTAAAACCATTGATAACCTTAAAGACCGTGTAAAAATATTAGTAGCAGGCAAAGACAAAGCAGGCGAATTTTATCGTTCTACATTCATTGGTTTATTTCAATACGTGAGCAATCGCATACCCGAAATTACTGATGCCTTGTATCAAATAGATGATGCAATGAAAGCTGGTTTTGGTTGGGATTTAGGTCCGTTTGAATACTGGGATGCAATAGGTGTAAAACAAGCCTCGGATATGATGACTGCCGCAGGTAAAGCTCCAGCTGCATGGGTTGCCGAGTTTTTAGCCGCAGGCAATACTTCATTTTACAAAATAGAAAATGGCGCACGTAAGTTTTATGATATTGCCACAAAATCATACATAGTAGTACCAGGTACCGAAAACATAATTTCGTTAGAAACCATACGTGATACTAAAACCGTATGGAAAAACTCAGGAGTTACTGTTACTGATATTGGTGATGGTATTTTGAATGTAGAGTTTCATACTAAAATGAACACCATAGGAGGAGAAGTGCTTGCTGGTGTAAATAAAGCTATTGAAATAGCGGAGCAAGGCTACAGAGGTGTTGTTATATCTAACGAAGGTGCTAACTTTAGTGCAGGTGCTAACTTAGGTATGGTGTTTATGCTAGCTGCCGAGCAAGAATGGGACGAATTAAACTTTGCCATTAAAGCATTTCAAGATACTATGATGCGTGTACGTTATTCGTCAATACCAGTAGTAGCAGCGCCTCACAACCTTACCCTAGGTGGTGGTTGCGAAATGTGCTTACATGCAGATATGGTTGTGGCGCACGCCGAATTATATATTGGTTTAGTAGAATTTGGTGTAGGTGTTATACCTGGCGGTGGCGGAACTAAAGAGTTTGCGCTACGTCTTAGCGATAGCCTTAAAGATGGCGATTTAGAATTAAACCAATTCCGCGATAAATTTTTAACTATTGGTCAAGCCAAGGTAGCAACAAGTGCTTACGAAGCGTTTGACTTAGGTATATTGCGCAAAGGTATTGATAAGGTGGTAGTTTCTCGCTCGCGTCAAATAGCTGAAGCCAAAGCACAATGTATTAAGTTAGCTGATGCAGGCTACACAATGCCTGTTAAGCGCAAAGATGTGCGTGTATTGGGTAATCAAGCATTAGGCCTAACGTATGTAGGTGCTAATAGTATGAAGAGTGGCAACTACATGAGCGAGCACGACCAAGTAATATCTGAGAAATTAGGCTATGTACTTGCAGGTGGAAATTTATCACAACCAACACTAGTAAGCGAGCAATACCTACTGGACCTTGAGCGTGAAGCATTTCTTAGCTTATGTACCGAACGTAAAACATTGGAGCGTATGCAAAGTGTTATAAGTGGTAAGGGGATATTGAGGAACTAAGATGTATTATGTATGCTGTATATTGTAAAACTTGATTGGGTGGTGCTTATTTTGTTGATTCATTTGTACCATGTATTTTGTAAGGCTTGACTAGATGCATAACTACATTACAAGCAACGACCCAATCAAACCTTACAAAATACATTATACAAACCAAACAACAACAACAACAAAAGCAACCATCAACAAAAGTAACCACCCAATCAAGCCTTACAAAATACATAATACAAACTAAACATAAGGATAAGCATGCACCAGTTCAAGGATTTAAAAGTATGGCAAGATGCAATAGATTTAGCAGTAGATATTTATAGATTAACGAGAACATTACCAAGTGAGGAAAAATTTGGATTAATTAGTCAAATGAATAGATCTGTTATTTCAATATCATCAAACATAGCAGAAGGTTCAGGGCGAAACAATCCAAAAGAGTTTAGACATTTTTTAGG
Organism: Bacteroidia bacterium; assembly: GCA_040080595.1. Classification (GTDB taxonomy): domain Bacteria; phylum Bacteroidota; class Bacteroidia; order UBA4408; family UBA4408; genus JACMRI01. The sequence continues at coordinate 20,942 of JBEBIC010000013.1, forward strand.
AATAGCCTTAGCATCAGCTTGCGAACTGGAGTCACAATTAATAGTAAGCCAAAAATTAGAATTTATCAACGAAGAAATATTAAACATTCACACAAAACAAGTAGCGTTCATACAAAACAGATTGGCAAAATTAATAGCAACCTTGTCGTAGAGTTGTACCATGTATTTTGTACGTTGTAAAACTTGACAGGATTTATAACAACACGAATAACCACCCAATCAAGCCTTACAAAATACATAATACAAATTAACCAACAACACAAGTAATCAACAACACAAGTAACCAATCAATCAATCCTTACAAAATACAACATACATTATACAAACTAAACAACAAAAACAAAATGGAAGCATATATAGTAGCGGGATTCCGCAGCGCAGTAGGTAAAGCAACTCGTGGGGGATTTAAATTTTATCGCCCTGATGATTTAGCAGCCGATGTAATAAAACATTTAATGGCATCAGTTCCTAACTTAGACCACGACCGTGTGGACGATATAATAGTAGGTAACGCTATGCCTGAGGCAGAACATGGCTTAAACGTAGGTCGTTTAATATCGTTAATGTCATTAAATACTGATAAGGTAGCAGGAGTAACTGTAAATCGTTATTGTGCATCAGGACTTGAAACCATAGCAATAGCAAGTGCAAAAATTCGTGCAGGTATGGCCGATTGTATAATAGCAGGTGGTACCGAAAGCATGAGCCTTATACCAATGGGTGGTTGGAGAGTTATACCTAACCCTGTAGTAGCTAAAGAACACCCTGATTGGTATTGGGGAATGGGCTTAACGGCAGAAGCTGTAGCTAACGAATATAAAGTAAGTCGCGAAGACCAAGATTTATTTGCATACAACTCGCACCAAAAAGCATTTGCAGCTATTAAAGCTGGCAAGTTTGCTGACGAGATAGTGCCAGTAACCGTAAACGAAACCTACGTGGACGAAAACATGAAACGTAAAACTAAACAGTACGTAGTAGCCAACGACGAGGGCCCTCGTGCAGATACATCAGTAGAGGCATTAGCAAAACTTAAACCTGTGTTTTCGTCAATAGGTTCTGTTACGGCAGGTAACTCGTCGCAAACGAGTGATGGAGCGGCTTTCGTAATCGTAATGAGCGAACGTATGGTTAATGAGTTAAACTTAAAACCAATAGCACGTTTGGTATCGCACGCAGTAGCAGGCGTACCGCCACGTATTATGGGTATAGGCCCTGTGGCTGCTATTCCTAAAGCTATAAAAGCAGCAGGCTTAACACAAAACGACATTGATTTAATAGAACTAAACGAAGCCTTTGCATCACAATCATTAGCCGTAATACGTGAATTGAATTTAAACCCTGATATTATTAATGTAAATGGTGGAGCAATAGCACTGGGGCACCCACTAGGCTGTACAGGAGCAAAATTATCAGTACAATTATTTAGCGAGCTACGCCGTCAAAACAAAAAATACGGTATAGTAAGTATGTGTATTGGTACAGGACAAGGAGCTGCAGGTGTATTTGAATTGATTAATTAATAGGCTTAAAAATGAAATACTTGCTAATTATTATATTAATGACTTTTTTCTTTTCGTGTAAGAAAGAACACACTTGTTATTGTGGGAGTGCTTACGAACAAGATGAGCGGTCGTGATTTGTAATTATAGGCAATTATTTTAAAGCAAGAAAAGAATGTAAGAGTAATGAAAAGCCATATTATGGTTATCCTACAACTTGCAAAATATATAAGTAAAATAAACAGCATGTTATACAGGTATAATAATTTTAAAATAGTACTAATTGCATTAATAGCATTGATGGCAAGTTGTAAAAAAACTACCAACGAAGCTAGTAACAACGTGCTATACGAAGTTATTATACCTAACAATACCGCTGTTACTATTAATTATAATTCGGACTATTATTATGCTACCAATACCCGCAAAGCCATAGTATATGCGCCTAACGAGTATGTAAGTAAATATTGGCGAGGCGAACACTATGCAGCGATAGGCGATGAGATATTTATAAACGCTACGTATAACACAACCGACACTGCAATTAAAGTAAGCGAATTTGCAATAAATATTTATGTGAAAGACACACTATACAAAAGCGTAAAAGGCGCATCATCACTGGAAATAAAACAACTATTAAAATGAACGTAAGTTTATTAACACTATTCCTTCTTTTTATTGCACCATCAGTAAAAGCAAAAAATATTGCTTTTACTGATAGTAGTGTTGTGAAAAAAATGCCCGTAATAGAATTTCCTAATAGTCTTGTAAAACAAAATTACACCACTAATGTTTTAAAAATATCGCCAACATTATTCTTGCGTAATATCGCTGCATTAAGCTATGTGCATACGTTTACTCCAACTTTTGGTGTAGTGGGTTCACTAGGCATTTGTTATGGTAAGGATAATTTATTTGGTAAAGTAAATGTGTTTGCAACTACCTATTTTCAAAATCTATATAGCACAAACTTTCCTTTGGAGTTATACAATAAGAGTAAATTTTACGCACCAACTGGTTATATGTACATAGCACCCAAATTTATTTTTAAAAGTATTAAGCCCAATAAAGGCAGTTATGTAGAACTTGGTTATACCCGATATAATAATAGTACCGCATACGTACCTACCAATACGTATGGTAACAACGTTTCATTTAAGTACGTAACATTTAGCGGTAGTAGAAAATTAAAATTTATATACGAAACTTTTGCCGTAAAATTTGGTTATCAGTGGTGGCTAAGTAAAAATAAAGTGTCGCTAACTAACGAAGTGTTTTTTAACATAGGAATACAAACACTCAATTTCACCAACATAGTTCAAACGTATAACATCGCATCTATTAATATGCAAGGGCCCTCTTACAATTATATACAAACCACATTTAGTGGCTATGATAGAGCATACGCACCTGTTATTAATGTAGGGTATTCATTTGGTATAGGATTAACAAAAAAGACAACAAGTAATTTAAAATAATAATCAATTAACTAACATCAACTAAAACAATGAGCACAACAACCACAACACAAAACTTAACCAAAGGCGGTGAGTTTTTAATTAAAGAAACGTTAGCGCAAGACATCTTTATTCCTGAACAATGGACAGAAGAGCAACTAATGATGAAACAAATGTGCGAAGATTTTCTTGCACAAGAAGTGTATCCACACATTACACGCATTGAAGCGCAAGAAGAAGGCTTAATGCCAGCTATTATGGAAAAAGCAGGAGAGCTTGGTATATTAGGTATATCAGTACCTGAGGCTTACGGAGGACTAGGTTTTGATTTTACTACTGGTATGCTTACTACAGAGGCTACAGGCGCAGGCTATAGCGCATCGGTTGCATTAAGCGCACACACAGGCATTGGAACATTGCCTATATTATACTATGGTAACGAAGCACAAAAAGGGAAGTACATACCTAAATTAGCTTCAGGCGAATGGAAAGGATGCTATTGCTTAACCGAACCTGCAAGTGGTAGCGATGCAAATAGTGGTAAAACATCAGCTAAATTAAATGCTGCAGGTACACACTATATTTTGAACGGACAAAAAATGTGGATTACTAACGGTGGTTTTGCCGATGTATTTACAGTATTTGCTAAAATTGATGACGATGCTAATTTATCAGCATTTATAGTAGAAAAATCGTTTGGTGGTATTACACTTAATGCCGAAGAACACAAAATGGGTATTAAAGGAAGTAGTACACGTCAGGTGTTTTTTAACGACTGTATGGTGCCTGTAGAAAACTTATTAAGCGAGCGTCAAAACGGATTTAAAATAGCGGTAAACATATTAAACATTGGTCGTATTAAATTGGCTGGTGCATGTATTGGTGCTTCTAAATTAGTGGTTTCGCAAGCAGTAAATTATGCTAACGAACGCCAACAATTTGGCCGCTCAATTAGTAAATATGGTGCTATACGTTTTAAATTAGCTGAGCAAGCAGTAAAAATATATGCAAGCGAAAGTGCTGTGTATCGTGCTTCGCAAAATATTGAAGATGCTATAAACGCATTAACAGCAGGAGGAATGGACGCTGCAAAAGCTAAGTTAAAAGGCGTAGAACAATTTGCAGTTGAATGCGCTATACTTAAAGTACACGGGTCGGAAACATTGGATTATGTAGTAGATGAAGGCGTACAAATATATGGGGGTATGGGCTATAGCGCCGAAGCACCTATGGACAGGTCATTCCGTGATGCCCGTATAAACAGAATATTTGAAGGTACTAACGAAATTAACCGTTTGCTTACCATAGATATGATGCTTAAACGTGCAATGAAAGGCGAACTTAACCTTATGGGACCTGCACAAGCAGTAGCAGGCGAGTTAATGGGCATACCTGAATTTGGCGAAGCTGACACAACATTGTTTGCACAAGAAAAAAAATATGTAGCTAACTTTAAAAAAGCAGGCTTAATGATAGCGGGTGCAGCCGTACAAAAACTAATGGCAACTCTAAGCAAAGAGCAAGAAATATTAATGAACATTGCCGATGTGCTTATAGAAATATATGTTGCAGAAAGTGTATTGTTACGTACCGAAAAATTAGTAGGTATGCGTGGCGAAGGCGCTTGCGAAGCACAATTAGCTATGATGCGTGTGTATATTAACGATGCTGCCGATAAAATAAACAAAGCTGGTAAAGATGCCTTAGGTTCGTTTGCCGAAGGTGATGAACTACGTATGATGCTTATGGGCTTAAAGCGTTTTACTAAAACCGAAGCGATGAATGTGCGTGATGCACGCCAAGTAGTTGCCAACCAATTAATAGACAATAATAAATATTGTTTTTAATTAACAGTATAT
>JBEBIC010000014.1:0-25629 GCA_040080595.1 Bacteroidia bacterium
TACGCCTGTAAGCATAGTGGTATCGCCCTCGCATATAGTAGTGCGGTTGGCGTGTGTGCCTGTAAAACTAGGTATATCGGCTATTTGTACTTGTTTGCGTATAGTAGTACTTGTACAATTATTACCGTCTTTTATACTAAGTTGAACATAAAAAACACCTGGTGCGCTATAGGCGTTGGTAGTGGTAATACCTGTTGCGGTAGTAGCATCATGAAACGTCCAAGCGTAAGTAATGGGAGCAATACCTGTGCTTGTACTTGCATCAAAATTAACGGTTGCCCCTATACATATTTTTGCAGTATCGGCGCCGTTTAGTGTAAAATTAGCATTTATTTGTGCGGGTTGGGTAATTGTAATAGTATCTAATTGAATACAACCATTAGCGTCGGTTACTTGTACTCCGTAAGTAGCAGGCGCTAAACCTGTAATGGTAGCGGTAATAGCTAAATTGTTCCACAAGTAGGCGTATGGCGCTACACCGCCAGTAGGTGTAACAGTTATAGCACCATTAGCTGCTCCAAAACAATCTATCATGGTAGGAGTAAGTGCTAGTACAGGAGGCGGATTAGGGGTGGTGGTTATAACGTTAGCGCCAGTACAACCGTATCTATCTGTAGATGTTACCGTAAATGTATTTGGAACAACAGAATTAACCAATACTGTATCGTTATTACCTGTTTTGTCAATATAAGTAATGGTTGCAGTACCTGTTTGTGTCCAGGTATAAGAATAGTTAGGCGACCCTAAAATTGTTGAGGCTACCAACATAATATTATCTCCTATGCAGTGTGTTGGTTTATCAGTAATTACTGCTACTTGTGGGCATAAGCTCACTTCTATTACCGACATAGAATTATATCCATTACAGTTTAAATCGTTCCATGTTCCATTAGGATATATCTGTGTACAATTTTCGCCAGTTGCGCCATTAGGTTCTCCTGCATTCCAATTGGTATAAGTTACAGGACTACCGTCATACCATACATAATTCCCTTCGTTAACGGCATCGCTAAAGCCAAGCCATATAACATTACCCGCATAGCCTTGATTGGCCAAGGCTGCTCTTACGCCATTGTTTTCGGTTACTGATTGTACCGAAATTAAATTTGCCCCAAACGTTTGTGCATAGGCTTGTGCGTTAGGCCCTGTCATTGTTTGGGTATTAATAAAATAAATACTACACGAATTATCCATACCTAATAGCTCAGCATTACCTGCTGCTATAAGTGTGTTTCGGATAAGCGAAGTGTTACAATTGTTGGGCGGTGTTGTACAACCTGCATTATCGTTACCTGCTGTACATGGGCAGTTATCATTTATGTTGGTTACACCATCGCCATCATCATCTAACGTAGCGCTTGGCGCGGCTGTGTTAGCTACTAAAAGCAAACCGCCTGGTCCACCTCCATTATATACTAAAATATCAACATAATTTATACCAGCTACCCAAGGGCCGTCAAGAATAATGTTTTTTTGTGCCCCCGCAGCAAAACTTCCACCAGGTGTTACACCTTCATCATTACCATTAATATATACTGCTGTTATTCCATTATCTACATAACCATCAAAATTAATTACATAATTGCCTGCTACAGTTACAGGATTATTACCGCACGCTGCGGGCAAATTAAGTGTAAGACGATAGTATGTATAACCCGCAACACCAGAGCAAGGTCCATTTCCCAATGCAGTAATCCAGTTGCCATTATTAATGGGAGGGGGTAATGCAGCAGGATCAACCCATGCGCCTGGGGCACAGTTGTTTTGTATTTCGGCAGGCCCGTACACCATAGTTGGGTCGGTTGGTAAAGGAGGTACACCTGCAAATAATTGCGAAGTAGTCCATATAGGGTCGTTAGTACCAATAGCCCCTTGCCCTGTAGATAAACTAGCTGAATTAGGGAAGTTTTGGGCACTTGCACTTTGTATAACGAATAATAGCGAAATAAGTAAAATAGGCTTCATAACAACACTTGTTTTTTATATTTAGTCAAATATAGCACAAAAAACAGGTTAATTTAGAATAAAAAAAATAGAAAAGTAGCTATATTATATAAAACACAAAGATTAGATTTGACAAAACGTAACTACTTTGGTGTAAACGAGTTTAAAGACGCTTGCCAAAACCCAATAGCACTAGTTTTGCACACTATTTTTTATTGTTCTCATACACTATTGTTGAGGTTGCCCATGGCGTAGAGTAGTGTAATTTACTTTTTATTTCAATAAAGTAACTTGCCCAGTTAAGCTACTATGCTCTGCATTAAAAATATCAGTGTAATTTAGTTTCCAAGTATATACATCAGTTTTGCAAGCTGCGCTTGTTTTTACATCGTTACCGTCCCAGCCTTTGCTAGCAGGGTCGTCCACCTTGCCTACTACTGTACCCCAACGGTCATATATAGTTAGTGTTAATGTTTTTATACCTGTACCTTTTATCATAAAATAATCGTTTATGCGGTCATCGTTTGGAGTAAATGTATTGGGTACGTATAGCGTATATACAGGTTTTAGGTGTACGGTTTGCATAGCAGTATCTATACAGCCATTGTTGGTTATGGCTACTTGTAATATAGTATATGTACCCGAGTCTTTATACGTATATCTGTACGGAAACGTACTGCTTAGAGGTGTTGCGTTACTTACTGTTGTAGTATCCCCTCCTAGTTTATATACCCATTTAAGCTCATCTGCAAGGTGAGATTGGTCGGTAATTATCATTTCTGGGTTTAACAAATCTACTACTTTGGGTGTTACATTAAAACTAGCTTTAGGTAGCGCATAAACCGCTATACTGTCTGTTTTTACTAGTGTGTCGGCACAACCATAAGCAGTACTTACTATTAGTGTTATGGTGTAATGTTGTGTGGTATCGCTCGTGTTTTCGTAGCAATGTGTTGCGTGTTGTGTGCTTGCTGTATTGTCAGATATTTTTATAAAATTATAATCACCCATATTCCAAGCGTAGTTGGTTATGGGTTCGTTGGCTGGCAAATTAAGCTGTGTACTTTGGTTAGTAAAACTGGCGCATACAGGCGAACAACCCTCACTAGGTGTTAAGCTAAACAATGCGGTAGGTTTGGGGTGAATAATGATAGGCACTTGTTTTTTACTCACACAATTATGATTACTCGTTACAGTAAGTTCCGTGCTGTACGCGTTACTCACGGCATAATTATAGTTTTTAATTTCGTTAGACAATGTTATTGCATCTATTTGTGTATTGCCCCAATCCAGCAACATAGTAGCTATTGCGCTATTATCAGTGCCGCCTGCTACACTACTATTGTTAGTAAATTTGGTCGCCATAGGAAAGCACGGTTCGGTAATGCTATAATCTGCTACGGGCATTGGCCACACAGTAACAAGCTTACTTAATGTATCGCTACAATTATGATTAGTAGTTACAATTAATGTAGCGTTGGGACTTTGCTCGGTAGCGGTAATAGGGTAAACGGTACTTGCGCCTGATGTAGTTACATCGGTAGTAAAGTTGTTGTTTACATAATCGTAATCCCATTTATAACCATTTACTACATCAGTAAATCCAACGGGATTAACTATTGTAGTACTGTTACTCATCAGTGTTGGTTTACCAAAACAATCTTTAGTAAGCATAAAATTAGCATCGGGTTTAGGGTATATTTTTAAAGTTTTAACAATAGTATCTACACAGTTATTTATATCTTTAACAATAAGCGGAATGGTATAAGTACCTGCATAATTATACACGTGCGTAGGACTTGCACTGGTAGTAATAGCGCCAGTACTATCGAGCAGCCAAGCGTTAGTAAGTGCGCCAATAGTACCTGCACCGTTGGCACTGGTGTTGTTAAATGTTATGGTGGCATCTTTAGCACAATCGTCATTAGCACTAAAATTAGGCACTGGCAAGCAATACACGGTGGCAGGCACGGCAGTATTAGACACGCCTATACAACCCACATTACTTTGCACCACCAACGTTGCCGAGTACGCTTGATTACAATTAGCAAACATATAAGTAGGATTAACCAAGCTACTGGTAGCAGTAGCAGGTACTCCACTGCCATTAAACTGCCAAGCATATAAAGTAATATCGGCTACGGGTACTACCGTTACTATACTTGTAAATGCTGAAGCTTGATTAAAACACACAGGCGCTACACTGTACGTTACCACAGGGTTAGGATTAACTATGTGGCTAACATTTGCGGTAGCAGTACAATTATTTTGGTCGGTAGTTGTTACTGTATATACTGTTGTGCCTACGGTTGATGTACATACGGTGGTATTGGTAGTAGCATTAGTGGGCGTCCAACTATAGGTGTAATTAGGGCCCGTGCCGTTAGCTGCAATAGCGGTAAGGGTGGTAAGTGCAGTAGTAACATCGTTGGCGCAATTTACTTTATTTCCACTTATTGCAACAGTAAGTTGTGTAGGTTCGGTAACAGTTGCTGTGCCTAGTACTTGGCAGTTGTTGTTATCTTTTATACCATAGTTATACGTACCCGCTATTAAGCTTGTAGCAGTAGCGGTAAGTTGTGGGGGCGCAGTTAGCCAACCATAAGTATAAGGCGGTGTGCCGCCTGTAGCTACTAGGGTTGCAGCACCATCGTTACCACCAAAACATTTTACATTAGTTATTACGGTATTGCTAATACTTAGTGCTGATGCGGGTTCGGTAATGGTAGTACTGTCTTTTTTAACACAGCCTTTAGCATCGGTAACGGTTACTACATATTTAGCAGGAGTTAAAGCGGTAATAGTGGCAGTATTAGCCGCATTGCTCCACGCATATATGTAAGGCGCTGTAGCACCATTGGCTGCCACGGTTATAGCACCATTGGCTGCACCAAAACAATCTACCATAGTAGGCGTAAGGGATAGGGTGGGTTGTGGTACTATGTGTAGTGTGTCTATTAAAGTATCGGTATAGCAAGCGTAATGATTTATAGCTGTTATTAAATAATCGCCCGCAAGATTAAACGTTTTTACAGGATTAAAAAGTACCGATGCTGTTATTGCACTATTAGGATTAGCAAGGGTTGCAAAGCGCCAATCATAAGTAAGTATTTTGGACGTATCTAATAAACCAAAATACACGGCTTGTTTTTGGCAACTATCTAGCATTGTTATTTTATTTACAGGGCGTATAAGGCTTGCTACTATTGCAGGTAAGCCCAAACGTGATATTTTACCACCTAATGCAACACTTCTATCACTAAAACCAGCACCTACGCCAAGTGTATTAGGTGTATTAATAACGCTGAGTACATTATCATTACATAAGGCAACATATATTTTTCCGTTAGATGCTAATTGCAAGGCGCAAGCGGTATAACCACAACCAGGTGTAGCAGTACTACCTATGCTTAATTTTGATGCTAAAAAAGCGGCGTTGTTAGCTACTGTTAAATCATACTGATAGATGTTTCTATCGCTTAATCCTGTGTTGTATAATACTTTGTTATCACTAGAAAATTCCACACCATACGATTGCCCAACAGCAGCTGTGTTAGAAAACTTATTAGTAAGCACACCTGTGGTATTATTAAAATCATATACATGTAATTGGTTGCCATACGCATGAGTAGCAGCTATCATTTTAGAATTAGATGAGGCTTTCATTGACCCATAATCTATTCCTGTAGTAGGGCCTACACTGCTTATTATTGGGGTGGTGTTAAATCCTGCCGACGTAACAGCATACACATTATAATCAGGTGTATTAATTGGCTTTGTTATTACCCAAAAATCGCAATCGTTACTATGTTTTGCTACACATATTTTTTCGGTGGTACCATCTATTCCTGCTCCAAATAAATTAATATTTTTTACAGCAGTAACACCTCCTAAACCTGCATTTAAAGTCATATCTACTTCGGTATAACATACGCCATAAGTACTGCCAGTAAGTACATCTACGGTTACAATGTAGTATTTATCAAAACGTTGTTTGTAATAATTGTATGTACCTGGATAAGGTACAATAATAGCTGATTGATTAGCCGATGAATTACCAAACAAACCTGTACCATTAGGCATTGCCACATGGTTTTTATTCCACACGGTAGAACCATCGGTATAAAAAACCAATGCACCACTTTTATCTGCAATAGAAGCACAGCCTTCGTAAGTGGATAAAGCTCCGTTGGTTAATGGGGTGGGTGGATTAGTATTAAAATCGAGCCCTGCATTATTACCAAAATACCAAATATTAGCTTCGCCCTGAGCATTAGTAGTAGTGCTGTAAATTATTAGTATGAGTAGTATAAGGAATATTTTTCGCATAACTTTCTATGTTTAACAATAATTGTTTTATATTTAGCCAAATATAGCACAAAAAAGCACTTTAATCACAATAAAAAAACACCAAGTAGGCTGTAATATATAATGCAAAAACTAAAATTAGAGGAACTTAAACGTTTTTCGGTAAATGAATTTAAAGATGCTCCCAAGCACCCCATAGTATTGGTACTAGACAATGTACGAAGTATGAGCAACGTAGGTTCTATGTTTAGAACCGCTGATGCGTTTAGGTTAGAACACTTGTATTTGTGCGGAATTACGGCTACACCACCACACCGAGAAATATACAAAACCGCCATAGGCGCAACCGAAAGTATGGCGTGGACGTATGCACCCACTACCAAAGAAGCGGTACTTAACTTGCGCCAAAAAGGCTACACAATAGTAGCGGTAGAGCAAGCGCATGGTAGCGTGTATTTAAATAATTTTGAAATAGATACTACTGCAAAATATGCTTTTGTAATGGGCAACGAAATAGATGGTGTAAGCAACGATGTAATGGAACTAATAGACGCTTGTGTAGAAATACCCCAGTTTGGAAGCAAACATTCGTTTAATGTAAGCATAAGCGCAGGCATTGTATTGTGGCATGTAATGCAAAAATTTTTATAAGGGAATAATCTCTATTTTAGCGCAATATTATTAATCATAAAATTAGTTTAACTACATGAAAAATTTACTACTCTTAGCTGCACTCGCAACTGTAACATTAACCGCTTGTAACAACGCCAAAAAAGAAGGCGAAGCAACAGGAGAAAGCACCACTGCATCAACTTCAACACTATATAAAGGAACATTGCCAGGTGGCGAGTTTAAAGGCATAAACGCTACTTTGGAACTAACTACCGATAGCAATTGTATGATGACGTATATTTACGAAGGTATTGACACAAAGCTTGTAGATAAAGGAAAATGGAAAATAAATGGTGATATGCTACAAACTACATTTACCGAAGTGCCTAAGTTATACAAAATGGCAGGCGATAGTATTATACAACTTGACGATAGTGGAAATCCTATTGAAGATGGTAACTTACACTCGTTACACAAACAATAATTAATACGGTTTACTACTCTCTTAATGCGTTTGTTTTTAGCACTATTCTCGGTTTTAATATTATCTGTATCTACTGTGTTGGCAACAGGTACAGTAGATAGTGTATTTACTTATAAGAGCAAGATAAATACCGAATTGCAACCCGTAAACCATGGTAAATCGTTATTACATCAATACAACCCAGTTACACAATTAGGCAAGTATTATGCGCACTTAGGTAATTATGGTTTGCCTGTACAATCCTTACTTTACAAAGCGCCTAGTAGTTTGCTTACTACGTTTACCCCTGCTAGTATGAGTGCTTATTTATACACTAACGACTCGGCAAACTATTACGACACTAAGCGGGCTTATACGGATATACAATGGATAAATGGACTTAAAAAAGAACAGTACTTACATCTAATTCATACACAAAACATTACCCCACGTTGGAACGTAGCTATAGATTTTACACGCTATCGCAACAAAGGCTACTTGGTGCGTCACTTGGCTAATAATGCACATTTTACAGCCAGTACACAGTATAAATCTAAAAATAATAAGTACCAATTGAATGGCGCTTATACACTTAACAGAATTAGCATACAAGAAAATGGAGGTATAAACGACACAGTGTTTTTAAACATTGGTTTTGTAGATAAAGCATCCTTACCACCTATACTTACACTAGCGGCACGCATAAGTAAGAGCAATAGTTTTATGCTTAATCAGCGTTACTATTTTGTGGGTAATAAAGATACAGCCATAAAAAAAACGAGCGTTACACCACCTCATGGTTTGTACTTAAATTTACAAAATAACTACTCCGTACTCCGTAGCCAGTATGTAGATAATGCACCAGCTACTAATTTTTATGCAAATAATAATTACGATACCTTGTTTACTAACGATAGTAATTCGGTACGTGTGCACAACCATTTAGTAGCCTTAGGTTATTCATCAAAAACACACCACGACACGCTACAACGCTGGAAATACGATGCGTACATAGGTGGCGGTATGCAACAAGGAATTATAAATTATTATATCCGACGTGGAGCTATTGCCAAACCTCAATTATTTAAAATACAACACAATACATTTAACAATACGTACTTACAATGGCAAGCGCAAGCAAGTAATTATAAGTGCAACATAACCTATAACGGGCAGTATAATTTGGCGGGATACAATGGTAATAATGTACTTAACAACCTTGTGGCTAATTATGCACTAACAAGTGTACATGTGCTAAGTACTAGTATTAACAATGCTTTGCGCAAGACCGATTATTTTAACAATGAATATTACAGTAATAATTACACATGGAAAAATAATTTTGCATCAACAGCAAGTACACAATTTAACGTAGGTTATACGCACACAAAATACAGAGTAAGCCTACAAGCATTTGCGAATAAAATACAACACTATGTTTACTTTGATAGCTTAGCACACCCTACACAAAGCAACGCAACTATACTCAACAATGGGCTTACACTAAGTTGGCACGCACGCTACAAAAAAATAAATTGGCAAAGTAATCTTACACTACAAACTAATAATGCGCCCTTACAATTTGTAGCGCCAGCAGTACTTACACGCCAACTTGTTTACTTGCAAGGTAGCTTGTTTAAAAGCGCATTACCATTGCAAGTAGGGTTTGATGGTTCGTATATGAGTAGCTACAAGGGTTACGGTTATATGCCTGCAACTATGCAGTTTTACAACAGTACTACTACTATTAATCCATATCCATTTGTTGATTTTTTTATTAATGCCAGTATTGGTCAAGCACGCATATTTATAAAAGCCGAACACTTTTTATCAGGCGTGTTGGGCAACGATTATTTTTTAGCTAAAAACTCGCCAGGCCACGATAGAGCCATAAAAGTGGGTATTTACTGGTATATGTATAACTAAAATTATTCCGCTGCCAATAATTTATATTTTAATTAGTTATAGTTTGGGTTAGCTTATTTTAAGGGGACTAGCTGTATAATTTATTCATTCTAAAAAGAAAAAGGCATGTCGTCAAACCTCTTTGGTTTGCTCTAAATAGTTTTATTTTAGCATTAAACAACTCTGCATTTGCATTCGGACTTCTCATTAATAATTAAATAATACGACTACAAAAAACAGTACATTTGGTTGTAATAAAAACCTCCCCCAAATATGAAATTACTACTATCCGCCTTAACCATTTTTACGTGTATCATTAATACAAATGCACAACAAGTAAATAGCCTCAGTACCAATAAACACAATGCGTGTAGCCATGCTAAAATAAAACCAAACAATGTTGCGCCACTATATGTGCAAAGCAACCTAATGAGTAGGTACGATGTTAAGCACGTAAAACTAGACTTAAACATGGAACGCACCAACACTTATGTAGCGGGCAATGCAACCTTGTTATTGCAAGTAACCGCCACAAGTTTAGATACTATTGCGCTTGAATTATTACAAGCCATTACTGTTGATTCGGTTAAAGTAAATAATGTATTGATAAACAATTACACACACGTAAACAACCATGTATATACGCCTTGTAACTCTTATCTACAAGGCACGCTGGTAAGCATACAAGTTTTTTATAATGGCACAGCGCCCAACAATGGTTTCTTTTCGGGTGTTACTAATTCATTATCGCCAGAGGTTACATGGACATTGTCTGAAAGTTTTCAGGGGCGCGATTGGTGGCCATGCAAGCAAATATTAAGCGATAAGATAGACTCGGTAGATGTATGGATAACAACCGATACAGCTAACAAAGTAGGGAGTAATGGATTACTAAAAAACATTACACCAATGGGCGCAGGCAAGCACCGTTACGAGTGGCATAGCAACTATATGATAAATTATTATTTGATATCGGCCAGTATAGCTAAGTACATAGAATACAATGTATATGCACATCCTACAGCAATGGCGGGCGATTCTATACTTATACAAAATTATTTATACGATAACAATTCGCTTATTACAAGCAAAGCAAGTATTGATAAAACGGCAACATACATAGAACAATTTTCGGACGCATTTGGCTTGTATCCTTTTTGGAAAGAAAAATACGGACATTGCCAAACCGAATTAGGTGGTGGCGAAGAACATCAAACAATGACTACCATTGGTTTCTTTTTTGATGACCTTGTGGACCACGAACTTGGACACCAATGGTGGGGCGACAATGTAACTTGCGCTACATGGCAAGATATATTTATGAACGAGGGCTTTGCTTCGTACTGCGAACATATAGGTTTAGAACGTACAGGAACGGCTTTGCAGGCGTTAAATCAAATAAAAGCAGTGCAAAATGCGGTAATAAGCCAACCTAGTGGGAGCGTGTATGTACCTTTTGCAAGTGCTTATGATGAAAACCGAATATTTGATGGAAGATTAAGCTACGACAAAGGCTCGGCAATTATACACATGATGCGCTTTGAGGCACAAAACGATTCGTTATTTTTTAAAGCCTTGCAAAATTTTCAAACCCAGTTTAAAGACTCGGTTGCTACTGGCGAAGATTTAAAAACAGTATTGCAAAACACCATAGGTATAAGTTATGTTGATTTTTTTAACCAATGGTACTACGGCGAGGGCTATCCTAACTATGGTATAACATGGGCGCAGGCTAATGATACACTTACATTAACGGTAAATCAAACTACATCGGCAGCGGTAACACCATTATTTAAAATGTTGATGGAGTATAAATTAAAATCGGCACAAGGCGACACCATTGTAAAGGGCTACCAAACCGCTAATACCAACGAGTTTAAGTATAAGTTAAATGGTAAAATAATTACACAAATAGTGGTTGATCCTAACTTTAAGGTATTAAAAAAAGTAATAAGCAATATACAAATTACCGATGTAAACCGCATAAACAAAGCGTTTGCGCTAGATTTGTTTCCGAACCCTGTAAGCGATAAATTATATATAAGCATTGAATGGCAGGCTAATCAAGCATTTACAGCACAAGTAACCGATATTAGCGGACGTATAATTATACAAACCAATAGCATAAATTTTACTACTGGCATAGATGTAAGCGCACTAAGTGCAGGTGCTTATTTGTTAAAAGTAAATAACGCCAACGCTAGTGTTACTAAACGATTTAGCAAGTTGTAATATAAAACAACATAGCCCACAATTTAAATTGTGGGCTATGAAATAAATACCTAATAACAACAGTTTTAACAAGTTAATTATACTGCCAAGCCTCTGCCTCTGTAGTGCTTCGTAATGTTTTTAACGCTTCTTTTGCATTCTCTTTCTCAGCTATTGGGGCAGCTATAAAATACCATCGTTTGGATTTTGATTGTATAATTTCAAACGAAGATAAGTTGTGTACTGTTCTGTATTTTTGGGCTGTAGCCTTAGTGTTGTATGCGCCTACTATTATGTAGTTGGCAGCTGTTGTAGCATTTTCGGTAAGCATTGGTTTACTACTTGCCAATAGTGCTTTTAAGCGTGCTATTTCAGTGTCTTTTTCGTTAAGTGATAGTTGCTGTTGGGTGTTAATAGTAAGCACCGAATCAAACCTAAATTTACTAACGTTTGGTTGCTCCAACGCATCTATTTTATTTAACAACGCATCTATACGCTGTTGATTTTTAACTTGCTTAGTTGCATCGGTTTGCGCACTAGCAACCGTAGTTACTAATGCGCAAAAACTTGCAATAAATAAAGTGGTATTGTTTTTATAATTGGGCTTCAATTTCTTTAATTTTTTTATCAATAACGTTTATATTTTGTTCTATAGTATCAGGGTTTTCGCCTGCAAAGTTAGATGCAGATAGTTTTTTTAACTCCACTTTTATTTTTTCTAATTCGGCACGCAACTCCGCTTTACTCATGTTTTTATTTGCAGTTAAATTATCTAATCTGTTAATGATTGATAACATACTTGCATTGCTATTGTCATTAGTGTTTATAGCCCCCTTGTTGCGTTTGTTTATTTTAAATGTAAATGCTATTTCGTGTGTACCCACTGCTATGGTTTTAGTAGCTTTATTATTTAACTGAAAACCATAACCCAACCCAAAGTTACCAATATTAGCACCAAACATACCTCCAAATGAGCTGTTGGACTGGTAACCAACCTGTAGCCATACTAAATCTTTGTACGATGATTTTACAAATAATCCTGCAATATTTTTTATAACAGGTACGTTTTGGTAGGATACCCACGGAGTAACATTTATATCCTTACTTGCTTTAAAAGTATAGGCTGCCGAAGCATTTAAAAACTGATTAACCGCTTGTGATGTTTCTACCAAGTGTGGCGATGACAAACTTACCTCCAATGTTTTATAAGTATATAGCGCGCCTACTCCACCTATAAATTGTGTGGTGTTAAAATAACTTAACGTAGGATCGGTTTGGTCTAAGGCCGAATAATTTTCAATACGTGATATGGCTAAACTTTTATTAAATACTCCTGCCGATAAGCCCAATGTTAATGCGTGGTCGGTGGCTAATTTTATTTTTGATGCGTAAGTAAAATCTGCTTTCAATACTTGAAAAGCTCCACGTCCATCGCTTACAATTCGTCCGCCTATGGCTTGGTTATCGGTAAACTTACCGTGTACTCCAGTCATTAAATTTTTAGTTGCATTAGGTACGCCTTTGCTTTGCGCACGTGCATCAAGTATAATGTTTACACCATCAGTCTTGCCTGTGTATGCAGGATTTACGTTGTACATATTATTCATTTTAAACGAATAAAAATCAAACGGTAAATTTTGTGCCTGTGCGCTTACGCTTAGTGTGAGTAAGGCTACCCCTATATATAATTTGTTCATTGTATTTATAATTGTCCTAATATTAATTGGCTATAGTTATGTTTCCTTTAAATGTTTTTGTGTCGTTTTTAAACACGTAGTAGTAAGTGCCTGTTGGCAATGCGTTACCATTGTGTTTTCCATCAAATTCATTGTTGTAATTTGCATCTACACTATACACCACTTGCCCAAATTGATCCATTATTTGCAATGCAAAATCAGCATAAATATGTACGTCGTCTATTACCCAAAAATCGTTTTTACCATCATTGTTGGGCGATATGTAGTTGGTTGATGGTAATTTAATATCACTCGGAGTAACATCTTTTACGGTAAGTGTAAAGTGTTTTTCAAAGTACAAACCATAACTATCAGTAGTGCGTACACGTATGCTATAACTATTTTTTACATCGTAGTTGGCTTTGTAACGTGCTATTAATTTGTTGTCTTCAAATGTAAAGCCCTTATTGTCCACATCGCCAGTACCTGTAACTAAGGTGTAAGTAAATGTATCGTTTACGTCATAGTCTTTACTTGTAGCTTTTGATATAGTAGTATTTACTGCGTTATCTTCGTTAAACGAAAGCGTATCTATTACTATATCATACGGCGCATTTGGCGTACCTATTACGTTTATAATAAGCATTGCAGTATCGCATAATGCAGATGAAATAGTATTGTCGCATACGCTATATACTAAAGTGTCGGCGCCGTTGTAATATTGGGTTGGCGTGTAAGTAAGTGTACCATTAGCATTGGCTACCACTACACCGTGCATTGGTTGCGTGGTTATAGTAACTGATGTTGAATTTATATCATTATCCGCATCGGTATCATTTGCTAATACATTTATGGTTTGAGGCAAATCTTCGGTAACGCTTGCTGTGTCCCACTTAGCTACAGGAGCGTCGGGCACATTTAATACTGTTATTACAACGTAAGCAGTATCGCACATTGGTGTTACTTTAGTGCTATCGCACACGCTATAAATTAATGTATCGTTGCCATTATAGTTTAGTGCCGATGTATAAGTTACAACACCTAAGCTATCCACTTTTGCAGTTCCGTGCTTTGGTTGTGCGGTTATAGTTACTGTTGTTGGATTTATGTTATTGTCTTTATCAGTATCATTAGCTACTAGGTTTAATACCGTTGGCGCATCTTCCAATACCTTTATAGTATCAAGGTTAGCAATAGGTGCGTAATCTTTATCCGTAATTTTTATTAAAATTATTTTTTCAAATGGAGCACCTGCATTATCAGTAGTGCGCACACGTGTACTATACGTTTGGTGTAAATAATTAAACTCTTGTGTAGCTGTAACAGTATTACCAACTATTGCAAACTTAGCATTGTCCGCATCGCCTGCTCCTGCTACTAATGCGTAAGTGTGTGTATTGCTTACATCTTGGTCGGTTGATGTTAATGTACCTACCGTTGCACCTATTAAGTTACCCTCTTGTATGCTATCGGGCGTTAGTGTTATGTTGGTAGCTGTATCGTTGTTATCTTTTATTATTACTATAAAGTTTTTGGTAAATGTTGCACCCAAATTATCAGTAGTTCTTATACGAATGTGTAACGTATCTTGTGTTTCAAAGTCGTACATAGCATTAGTTTGTAATACATTACCTACTATACTTACCTTAGCATTATCAGCACCGCCTGCTACTAACGAGTAAGTGTGGGTGTCAAGCACATCAGGGTCTAATGTGGTAAGTGTGCATATAGTTGTTGCTATTGCTTTGTTTTCGCCTATAGTATCATTACTCATTGTAATGTTTTTAGGCGCATGATTTACGTTTATAACGTGCAATGAAAATGTATCTTCAACAAACAACGTACCAGCATCGGTACTGCGCACTCTAAAATAATACACGCTTTGTGTAGGGTAATAAATAGAATCTACATTGTATAACGTATCGTTGCTTATGTAAAACTTAGCGTTGTCCACATCGCCCAATCCTGCTACCAATGTGTAATTATGCGCTTCATTAAAATCTTCATCAACAGTAGTAAATTTACCCATAAAACTACCCGCTTGTTGCCCATCGCTTACTGGAGGAGCGGCGTAATTTAATACCGTAGGCGTATCGTTTACGTTAATTATTTTAATTGAATATTGTTTGGTAAACGTACATCCTCCGCCATCACTCACTACAATTTCTACAGTGTTTAAGGAGTCTAATTCGTAGTTAAATTTAACCGCATTTTGTAATTGATTACCACTTATCGCAAACAAATTATTATCCAATATACCACTTGCTAATGTATAAGTAAACGTTGTACCCGCATCAATATCAGTAGCGGTTAAATTACCCACAACCGTTGCTACGGGTGTGTTTTCGTTAATAGTAGTGTTTGTAATACTCATAGCAGTAGGGGCGTGGTTGGTGTACATAACCACAGGTGTAGTAAGCCCACCTACTTGTGCATTGTTTACAAACACTATACTGTCCAATACATCATATACGGTGTTATTTACACTGTTGTAAATTTTATAATTTACTTTTTCGCCACTTACCACATTGCTATATACTAGCATTAACGCCAGTTGCGATGCGCCAACCGTTGTGTTAGTTGTAACTACTCCTCGGCATTGTGTACCTACAAATGCAGCTATTGCATTGTTGCTATTAGCTAACTCCACACAAGCTACATTAGCTTTGCTTGTAACGGTCATGTTGTAATTAAATGCGTTGGGATTAACTGTCCAACTGCTTGGCATTTGTGCCTTAGCGTTAATAGCTATAAGCGATAAATAGGTACAAAAGATTAGTAATTTTAATTTCATTATTTGTTTTATAATAGGGTAAATCTGTTTTTAAATTGAATGCGAATAATGTTTAAAAAATATGCTATGCTCACATTTAATACATAAGTGTGAGCATAGCATATTTTTAATTATTTAATTTTTATAACTTTTAATTGTTCTATAAAATTATCGCCAGTTATACGCACATAGTACACGCCTGCTGGTATGTTATCTAAGTTGTTGTTGGTATTTAATTTTAATTGTTGTTTGCCTTTTTCTACTGATGAATAAAGCACTTTGCCCAACACGTCGTATAGTTCTACTTTACAATCAACCAATTTATTAAAGTTAATAGTAAGGTTGTCGCTAAATGGATTAGGGCTTACTGTCATTGTTAAATCAGTATTTTTAATTGTTGCTTTTATTGCATTTACTTGTGTTGTTGTTGCAAACGTACACTTATCATCTTCTGCTACATTAACCTCAACAGGCGCATTTGGCGTGCCTTGCAACGCATCAGTAACAAATGTTATGTTATTACTTGCGCTTAGTTCTTGCCCGTTAGTTGCATCAAAATATTTAAAGTGTAATACTTCATTATCTACATTGCTATATGCAGTTAAGTAATAATTATAAACACTTGTTGATGCGTTTAACTGCGGTTTAGCGTATCCACGTAGTGCGTTGGTATTATCAAATGCACCTAATAATACATTACCATTTTCAAGGTTAGCATCACATATATTTCCTTTCGCTATTACAGTCATTGTTTTAGAGTACTGCTCAGGCACAAACGTGTAAGTGCTTTGTGTTGTAGGCGTTTCTGTTGCATCAACACTTGCTTTTTTACGGCCATAAAACAATGATAGTGGATAGGTAAACGATGTGTTTTGTGTAGTGCTTAACATATATCCTAAACCTGGTTTAAGGTGTGTTAAACTTCCTACCCAACCCAACGCGTTATCATAATAAGCAAATTGATATTGGCTTTTTAATACATCACCTGTTTGTGCAGTATAGTTGCCCATAGCCTCTGCTATTGCCATATTTTTGGTAGATACAAAGCCTATCCAGTTCCAACCATTTTGTACATTAACCAATGCTATTGCCGAGTCTGGATTAATACGACTTCCTATTAAATCTATCGTGTCTTTGTTTACTACTTGTACCTTATAACTTGCTGCATTTAAGTACTTGTTAGTTGATGATGATATATTACCTAACCAACCTAAACTACTTGCGTATTGGTCAAAGGCAGTATTACTCTTCACTATATCATTAGTGGTAGCGTTTACACCTGTCATTAACAAATTACTACTTTGCAACATATTACTTTGCAATGGCAACGAAACCCACGTCCAACCTTGGTTTAAAGGTATAGCCATTTTAATTTTTGTATTAGCTACAAACGTTACTGGCAATGCAGGCGTACCTACTATTGTGTTTTCGTTAAACGGTATGTTAGGTACTACATCTACAAACGTTAATCCGCTTGAGGCATCGTACATACTAAATTTAATAGTATCGCCAGTTATGTTGTTGCTGTATAAGTTTAAATACACTTCGTATTTATCATAAGCCGCTACATAGCTAAGGTTAGCTGTTCCACATATAACGCCGTTGCTAAACGCTGCTATTTTGTTTTCAGGATTAGAAGCTATTACACCATCTATTTTCATTTGTCCAAATACACTCATACTGTACTGGAAGTTGTTTGGATTAACATTCCATATTGGTGCAATGCCTTTGTTTTTAAGGTCTATCAACAATACTTCGTCGTAACCAAAATCGGTAGTAAGTGTTACCGCAGCATTAAACTCGCCAATGCTACCACCTGCAGGTATAGTAAAGGTTACAGCTTGCGTACTGTTAGGCGCTATGTTACCACTTGTAGTGCTTACTTGTAACCAACTTGGTACACCACCTATAGTAAATGCTTTGGAAGCACCGCCAGTGTTAGCTATTTTAGTTGTAAATACAATGGTGCTATCTACTTGTTTTTCAAATGCTAATGCAGCATCTTGCCACAACACTTGGTTTTTGTTCATATACGCAATCCATGTTTTACTATCTTGCATTACGTTACCGTGCAAATCTTTTACATCTTTTACAGTAATATCAATAGTTACATTTTCTAACAATGCTGGGTCGGTAGTTGGTGTAATTATTATTTTATCGTTGTTGATAGAAAAATTAAAATCAACCGCTTGTACTGGTCGTGGCAACTTAATAGTAGGTGTTTGTGCTATTAACGCTGCACCATTTTGTGCTGTTACTACTACCGAATCTTTTACGTTAGCCGAATAGCTAAGCGCCGATGGTGTAAGTATAGCAATACCGCTTATGTCCACAATATACGATTCAAAAGGAACGTATGCTTGTAAGCCAAACTCATCGCCTAACAAACGGTTGCGTTTATCACGTTTTATTTGTTCAACCTTACGTGCGTTGTTCCACAAACGGAATTCATCTAACTTACCATTGTAATGGTTGTCGTAGTTTTGAATTGCTCCTGTTTTATAACCACGTGCACCTAAGAACATATTAGCTCCGCCCATTTCTTGGAACTGTGTAGCTTGTACTGAGTTAGATAAGTTACCATCAATATATGCTGATAAGTTACCTGTGCGTTGCATAACTAATGCAAAGTGGTGCCAAGCCCCGTCAAATGTATTAGTTGTACTAGCTACAAAATCTAACCCTTTGTGGTACACGTGTAATGCACCTGCTGCGTCTTTTTGTATGTTCCATGATAATAATGAATCTGCACTTAAACCATCGCCTTTACCATTGCTAAACAATGTAGCAGGGGCAGCTTGCGATGAGTTATACCAAAACTCTAGCGTAAAGTCCATTTCTTTAGTTAATGCTATTTTGCCCGATTGTATTTTGATGTTATCATCTACACCATCAAACTGCATAGCGCTTCCGTTAGGATTTACTTGCCATGTAGCACCATATATATTGGCGTTACGACTGCGTATATCGTCCGCTGCAAATGCACCTTCGGCTTCCGTCATTTTCCAGTTGTACAATAAACCACTATTTGAACGTGATAAATTTGTACTCATTGTACTTACAATGTCCCCAAAATTACGTTGCTTGTTCCACACACGTACATCGTGTATATTACCGTTAAAGTAGTTGGTATTGCTAGGTAATTGCTTACCTATAGCTAATTTACCCGAACCCGTGTAATCATATAATATAGATTCGTTCCCCGCATTTTCTTTGTTATTATCTACATAAATATCTGCACGCTGGTTAGCATAGTCATAAGATACTGCATAGTGTCGCCACGTGTTTATGTTACTTACGGCTGATGTAGTTTTAGCTTGTTGATTCCCTAATGCTAAGTACAATTTGTTACTTGCATCAAACCCTATGTTTAAGGCCTGTAAGGCATCAGTACCTTGACTTACCACTACTTGATTAACGTTAGTAGCATTGGCTTTAGCCCAAAACTCTATGGTAAAATCGCGTTTTTGTAAACCTGCACCTGCTGTAACCTCAGCATAATTACTTACACCATCAAAATTTAAACTTGTGGCGTGGCTTAGTGTTGTACCATTTAATACACCACGTACATCAAAATTATATTTATTAATACCACCAATGTCTATAGGCTCATTAAATTGTAATGCTATATCATCGTTAGGGTCTAATATACCATCGGCAGGGCTTGGCGTACCAAACGGCTCAGGGTTTATTCTATCTACAAAGCCTGAATACACTTCCGATTCGTTGTTAGCTAAATCGCAGGTTGATGTAGCGCGTATATCATAAGCTCCATCATTAATTCCTAATAGCGACCATTTGTACAATGTATATGCTGCGCTTTGTGTTATTGGTAACGAGTCGGGGCCTGCGCTGTATATGTTTTTATACCACGTTTCTAAAGGAATCCAACTTGCTTGTGATGATGGTTTAATTTCAAAATTAATATTTTTCAACTCTTTATTATTAATATCATATCCATCAACAATAACGTTTAGGGTGTCTTTAAACGAGTTATTTACTACCCATTGGTTTAAAGGATTTGATATTTTAACATCAGTACAAGTTGGTAAAAAGTGAACCGATACATATACAGTATCTCCTACTGAACCATCGCCACACGACGAGCCTACCACCACTGCAATACTATCAAAATCATAACCTAAGGCACCTTTAGCAACTACTAATTGCTTGTGTATAGAGCCATTTGCTGGTACTGTAGGGGTGTTAGACGACAAGTCGCTACCATCTACAGTAAGTATTGCACCATTAGGGTTACTTGCCGAAAGTACGTTTAATGTGTAATCCATATCGTCGTTGGTTTCGGTTTCGTTAAACAATTCCAAATCAAACACTGCCGTTCCGCTTGCGGGTACATTTACTTTTTTGCTAAATGTAGTGTTACCATCTACTTTCATAGATACTAATGCACGCTTTAATGTTCCGCCTCCTATTGTTAATGCAGTGTTACCTGGTTTGTAATACAAACTTTTAGTAATGCCTTCGTAAGGGCAAGATGTTTCTCCTGCTTGTATGCTAAATATATTTCCAAAACCTTTGGTGCTTTTAAATACATCTACTGACAAGAAGTCTCCCGTATTATCATCAGCTAATGTAAATGCGTGTGTAGTGCTTCTTGATGTTGCTGTGGCCGAAGAACCTGAACGAGTAACGTTTACAGTTATTCCTTGTTCCACTCCAATACCATTACCACCAACTTCAGTACTTATTTTTAACAATGCGTTTGCGTCTATTGCCACTTCAAACGAAGTTGCATTAGTTTCGGTACGGCTAGATGTAGCTGTACGAGTAAGGGTTGTACCGCCACTAAACGAGTAGTTTTGTAATAGTAAAGCAGCATTGTTTATAGCTTTATACTTTTCCTCCTCATTTAATTTAATAGCATCTTCCCATAAGCGTATTTGTTGGTTATACCAACGTATAGAATCGCCCATTGATGCTGGTAGTGTTACCGCTTGTGTTTGTCCTGTGGTTGATGTTACTGTTAGTGTGTTTGGTGCAGCTGGCGCTATATAGCGGTAGCTTATTCCATTAATATCAGTAGGGTCAGTTTTTATTGGGTCTTTTGACGATGGGCAGTTTGTACAACCTACGCTAAATGCAGTATAGGGTGCTTTACCAAATGTAGGGTCATCGTTACTTCTACCAAAATTAATGTGCCCTAACGGTAAGTTTGATTGATACACCGCAGGCTTAGCTGTAAATAATTGATCTCGCAATTCTTTTAAGCGAGGTATTAATTTATTTACAATATGGTCTTGTGTATAAAAGAATGATGTGGCATATCCACCAGGTGCTACCGCCAATGTTTTGCGTGTAGCCACATGGTAATCTTTGCCCGCTTTAGTTAATATTTCGCCACGGCACAATATACCAGGTTTACTACAAGCAGAATCTGGCACTAAGCTTAAACTATTAGCTATACCAAAGTTCACATTCATAGCTTTACCCATATACACGTCAGCATTAGCGCCTACAAATGCAGGATCTCCGCTTGTTTCCCAAGCCTCAGTAGTTTCTATAGTAGTTTCTACCTCGCCCGATTTATTAAGGCTGGTGGTTGTTACAGCATTTAATACTAAATCATTATGAACTTCGGTTTCGGTTACCATACCTAAACCAACGCTAAACTTTGCACCTAATGCTATACGTTTTTGTAGCGCAATTTCAGTTCCTCCACCTAACTCCCACGACTCTACACTTGTAGTACTTGTACCCACTTCGTAGGCCGCAAAACTGTTTGAACCTGGGGGGTCACGTAATATCATTTCGGGTACTTGTGGGCCTACACTCACAAAACTTTGTCCGTCGCTACTTTTGCTTCCTACAATAAATCCTTTATAAGCAGTATTACCTGCTTTTGGCAACCAATCTACTGCATTAGGTCCACTTTGAAAATTAATATTGAATGCGTGTAAGAAATTAGCAGGGTCGCCACTATTGTAAGTGGTGCTTGGGTTTCCTCCTTTAAATTTATAGTTTACATAAGCCACATCTTTTTTAGGCGAAATAACACCTGAATCGGCAGTAAGTGTTACTAATGAATTAGCTGCTAAAGCATTATCAATAGTAAATGTACCTGTAGTTACTGGAACTTTATCTACATTGCCGTTACTTAAATCTGTGTAAATTTCTTCAGCACCTATTCTTAAATAATAATTTTCGTGCTGTGTAAATACAGGGTAGCCTAAACCGCTACCACGTACGTTTAACGTGTCTTTTACTTTGGTAATTTCGTTTTCTATTACATAAGTAGAGTCGCCACCAAAGGTTACAAAATCACGTTTTTCATTATCCTGCACCCATATATTAGGCGCAGTACGATATACCCAACTGCGTATTTTTTGATAATTAACGCTATCAATACTACTCCATGCGGTGTGCTGTGGGTTAGTAAATAAAGTATCTAAATTTTGTTGTACTGGTGGTATTATTGTTAAATCTAACGCTGCGTTATTTTTAAATATGTTGTCGTTAAACGTAGCAACATTAAGTGATAAAGCGTTAGTAGTAGTAAAATCGGGTATTGAATATTTAAGTGGTAATATGTGTACTACATAATCGCCACTACTATCTACAGTGGTAATGGTTTTTTCGTAGCAACCGCTTAACGATTCAAACTTAATATTTGCTTGTCCTATATTGTTTACACTACGTCCTGGTATCATAGGTTTAGCAGCTTCGCGCGTGCCTCCCACTACTCTACCTATAACGGTAACAAATGTAGAGTCTATTAATTTAATGCCTGATACTGGAGCTTGAAAATCGTAAGTAGTATCGGGTGCTGGCCACACGCCTACCGAGTAGGTATGTCCTGGTTTTTCAACTGTTAAAAAGTGACGTCCAATAGGCACGTTTAAATCAAAATCGCCCAGTGCATTGGTTTTAACTGGCTGTCCGTTTTTAATTACAACACTACCATCTATTTTTACAAAAGCACCTTCGGCAGGGCAGGTAGATTGTGCGTAACGTATGTTACCTGTAGTTTTAAATGATGATTTATCAATAAAATCGATACCATTGTGTACTGTAGCACCGTCACCCACAAACAATATTTTATTGCTTGGACTAAAGGTATGTACACCAAGGCTTGGTGTAACCTTAAAATTTTCGCCGTTACCTTTGTAACGTACAGCAGTTATAGCATAATCGCCGTTAGCATCAGTGTAACCAAAATACCCTAATTGGGTTGGTAATGGAATCGTATCCGACCATACATTGCCCGATGTTCCTGTAAATTGTGCATGATGCGCATTAAATACTGTTCCTGTTTTACTCACATCATAAGCAAAATTACCATTGTTTTCGTCAGCATGATATAAGGCTATTAAGCCTTGCTCATCTCCATTAAGTACTCGCTCATAATCACGTTTAATTTGCACATTGGTACGTGGCAAATTCCAAACACGTACCTCGTCCAAATATCCATTCATACGATAAATGCCTCTTCCACCAATATCTAACGTATTCGCATTTTGATTAATAGTAGTTCCTGCGGGTACAGATGTTGTAGCTACTAAATTCCCATTAAAATACAATTTAACTCCTGTAGCGTCAAACGTACCAGAATAGTGGTTATACTCGCTTATATTAATATCGCCAAACGCCCCTCCCGTTTTAGGATAAATGGCTTGATAAATTCCATTGTTTGTTGATACATACATTTGTATGTAGGAACCTGTATACCACAAGTAGTAAGAGAAATCTTTACCTATCATATCATGAGCGCTTGACATTTGCTCAAATCGAGCCCAAGTTTCTACTGTTATAGAATTTGGCGTACTTAACTTTGGTGTATTTGGTGTACTTAATTCGCGTACACCATCATAAGTAAGTGCAAAACCTGCCGAACCTGTTGAGCGTTCAATGGATATTTTTACATCTTTTACAGCTACGCCGCCATCGTACTCTACGTGCCCGTTTATAATACCTGTAGGGTTTCTAAAACCAATATCTTCTGATGCGTTAGAGGGCAAACTTGTACCATTACAGTTGCTTACACCAACTATGGTGTATTTGTAAAATGTACCTGCGTCGGCAAGGTTATCAATATAAAAAGTATTGCCCGATGCTAGTGAAGTTATTTGAACTGAATCTAACGTTGAGCCCAATACTTTGCGGTATATATTAAATGAGCTTAATACAGATGTATTGTTGTTGCCCCAGGTAAGTTCTACACGGTTGTTAAAATAACCTTTACTTCCTACTAATTTTTTAGTACTGTTATCAAATGTAGTACTTAAATTAGGTGGGGGTAGAGTACCTTGTACACCTACGGCTGCAAGTGTTCCTGTTTGTACACAATCGTTAAACACTCGCACATTGTACTTGTATAATTTACACGTTGCTACGTTATCATCAGTAAATATCGTATCATTAACGTTTACGTTATAACTTGCTGTATTACCTGTATTATCAATACGTTCCACCACATATTTAGTTTCGTTGGTAGCGTTGTCTCTCCATTTTATGATAAACTTATTGTTTATACTATCCTTAATAAGCTTTAAGTTTGTTGCTACAGCAGGGTTGGTTGGTGATATGCCATTAACTTTACTGTTGGCTGATAAACTACCGCAGTTATCTTTTGCATTTAATGTATAATAGTAGCGCGTGCCACGTGTTACTAATGAATCGTCCAAAAAGAAACGCTCGTTAGGGTCTATTGTACCCCAATCGGTATAAGGACCTGCTAGTGCTGTACCACGTTTTATAAGAAACGATTGTGGGTTATCGTAATTGTAATCCCAATTTATTTCTATAGTATTATCGCACTTAGTATTAGTAGCTGTAAGGCTTGTAGCTTGTGCTGGTGGAGATTTTGCCTTGCCTGTTGCAGGAGTTATGAAGCCACTGCTTTTATAGGAATAATTAGCTGGATACCAGCGTATGCGTTCTATTTTATAACTATAGCTTACCCCTGGTAAGGCTGTAGCATCAGTATATGATGTAGAATCTTGGTGTACTTGCGCTAAAAACGCGTTATTACGAAATATAACAGTATTATACCCTATAGAGCCTGGTGTACACGAGTTGGTTAGTTCCCAAGGTTGGTCAGGGTTTGTCCAATCCAAACGCACTTTGTTACATAGGTCATCATTAGTTGCTGTTAGGCCAAATGGTTTTGCTATGGTTGGAATTGTAAAAGTATAATCTTGGTTATTTTGGTCATTTTGCCCACCTCCTGTGCCAGGTCCATTATTCCAATGACTCTCTTCCACTCTAATATTAACTGTACCTAAAGCCAATACCTCAGGAGGTAAGTTAATTATGTAGAAATGAAAATTTTGATCAAAATCACCAACACTATTTCTTGATAAATTATCACACGTAATATCCATTTGTGCTAAAGCGTTTGGAGAACTAGTATTAAAATTTCCACCATAATATCGCCCAACATTATGTTTAATATATTGATAATCACGAGTATGGTCTCCTGATCCTAATCCTGTATTACCACCGCCATCAGCTCGTACAATAGCTGTTGAATTTCCAGTTATAGTTTGTACTGATTCGCCTGCAACAGGTGTAACAGCATAACCCATATCGGTAGTTGCCCAAATAGAAAAAAAGCGACGCCACACACCTGTTTGATCTTTATAAGACACATAAGCCTTTTGTAAGTTCCAATAATCATTACTTCCTACTGAATGATAAGTGTACGCAACCCCCTCTACTCCAATGTGAAATTTTCCAGAACAAATTTGATAATCGGCAGTGTTATATTGCGCATTAAC
>JBEBIC010000456.1:0-1262 GCA_040080595.1 Bacteroidia bacterium
GTACCTCTTAGTTTGTAATAAAAATTAACTAATTTGGCTATAAAATGATTACTCGATGGTACTTCAATATGCACTATTCCGTTGGGTTTAAGCCATTCCAACGATTTTTCTAAACTATGTGCGGGGTGGTATAAGTGTTCAAACACAGCACCATAGGTTATAAAATCAAATGTGTTTTTGGGATAGGTTACATTTTCTACCATACCCAATTTTAATTTATCAGTAGCTATTTTTGATAGTGAAATAGCTCGTTCGTAAAATGGTACAGAAGGCTCTAAGCCATATACATCAAAACCGTGTTGTGTTAAAGCATTCATTACTTTGCCTAAGCCTGCGCCTATGTCTAAGGCTTTCATACCATTAGTAAAGGGTAATTTATTTTTAACAATGTCTATTTCTTTTTTAAATACATTTTGCTCTTCATTAAAATAAACCGAACGCCAATACTCTTCAGGCGGCACACCGTAATGTTGCTGAATATCGTAAGGGATAGGTTGTGGCGATGCGTAAATTAAATTACACTTAGTGCATTGCATTACCGAAACCGAAATGCCAGTTTGTTTTTTTGGCGATAATCCTTGCGATGTATTTAAGCGTTGCCCTAGCACTTTGTGGGTAGAGGTAGCATCGTTGCACATTTCGCAATGCGTAACGGTTTCAAACAAATAGTGGAGTTGAGTTTTCATTTAATAATTTAAAGTACGGTAGATATTTACGTAGGCTTGCCCCGCTATATCTAATGATAATAAAGTTTGTGCTTTGTTGCGAATAGCTTGCTTTGGCAATGTTAGTAAGGGTTGTAAGGCAGCAATAGCAGTAGTGTATCCAACAGTAGTTAATTCATTAACCATAACACCTAGCGGGTACTGCGTGTTTATTAGCGCAACATCGCCTACACCTACATTGCAAACTAACGGAATGCCACAGGCGTACATTTCTGCCATTTTGGTAGGAGAGCTACTCAGCTTGCTATATGTGGGTTTTATGAATGATATACCCAAGTTTACCAACGATAAATAATTGGTTATTTCGTTTCTGTTGGCTTTAGTTATGCGTATGTTTTTGATATCAATATTTTTTTTAGTACAGGCATCAGTTACTAATTTAGCTTCGTCCGTAGTAATTATTAAAAACAAATACGAATTGTCTTTTTGTTTTAATTGCATAAAAAAATCAAGCATTTCATCTAACATATACCACGTACCCAACGAGCCTAAGTAACACAACACTTTATGGTGTGGCTGCTGTCTCTTATACACATC
>JBEBIC010000170.1:0-6132 GCA_040080595.1 Bacteroidia bacterium
ATTGAGCTTCGCTTCGTTGTTATTTTAAATTGTATTATTTAATAATACTTAGTTTACTGTGCCCTAGTTTGGTACCATTTTGTAAACGTATGTAGTATAAACCGTTGGCTAAGTTATTAGCATCAAATAGCTGTGTATGCTCGCCTTTGGCTTGTGTGGTATTGCATACATTGCGCACTAATTTACCATACATATCATATACATCTAGTTGTACTCGTTCGTAGGCTTCGGTAGTAGTATAAGTTATATACGTTAAACCAGTGGTAGGATTAGGATATACTTTTACGGGTAGCTCTATTGCTGTATTAGTTGTGTTTGCTATTTTTTTGTGCAAGGCTTGTACTCCATTGGTAGTTACACTATCAATAACCTCAACAGGTACTAATTTGGTTTTACCTTTGTAGGCAACACGTATAAACGATACCCCTTTTTTAATACCTTTTACAACATTATCGTTATAGTGTGTGGTTAATGTGGTGTTGCCCATAGTAAAGGCTACACCTGGCATGTGGCTTATTTCTACCCCACCTACACCTGCAAAAAAACCTGTAACTTCCACCGCTATTTCGCTGCCTAATGGTATGTATAATTTTTTAGGATATACCCCCATACTATCTAAAATAAGGTTGGCAGTATTGGCTAGTAATGTGGCCGAATCAGTAGCAAAACCAGTAGTGTCATAAGCTATAGCACCCACGTGCAACTGTCCTACAAAGTTTTGTGGCACAGTATAATTTATAGTGTAGTGGTTAGATATAGAATCTTTAAAAAAACCAAAATCTTTGTCCTTCTCGTTACCTACACCTATTATAATGTGTGTAAATGTACCTGTTGATACTACTTCAATAGGTACAACATCGCCTGGGTTTACGGCTGTAACATTGGGTAGTTTAAGTTTTACGGTACCGCCGCCTTGGTTTACAAATGGTGTATTGCTATCAAAACCAGTAGCGCCACTCTTACGCAAGTTAGCATATATTGGTATATAACTGTAGCCCGACGCATCAAAATTAGCACCTGTTGGGTCGGCGTCCAATAAATCTTTTACTTTACTTATAATGGGCGCATAAGCAGGCGACCCCATGTGCATTTGTTGGTTAGTAAAATCGGTTCTAGTACTTAAACCACCTACTTGCGAGCTAAATGCTACTATCAAATCAGAATCTTCATTATCATATAATTGGTTATGAAACGAGCTAACAACGGGCGAACCGTTTAATATAGGCCCTACACCCGTAAATATAGAAAAGAAGTTAAAAAAGCCATTAAAAATAGAGTTATTATAACTCAACACCGATTTGGTTGATGTAATAGAGTGGCAAGGTATTTTATTGGCATTTATTGTTGCGCCATTTAAGTCGTTTACTATTGCATTACCATCTACTTTTAAATCGGATACAGCACCTTTGTAAGGGTCGTTGCCCACCAACCAAAGTATGCCACGTAGTACCGAACCATACCAATTAGTACTACTTACAATATTACCACATTGGCTACCTGCGTGTGGTGTATTTAAGGTTATTAATTTGTGTAAATTATCATCATAATTAGTACTTTGTAAATACATACGTGTGAGTATTCCTCCCATGCTATGCCCTACTACATCTACCTTTCCTGCCGAATAACCCGAATTAATACATTGTGCCAATAGCGAGCTAATACCATTAGGTACTACACTTGAGTTTTGAGCAAAATGCACATCGTTGCTTGCTTTATAATCCACTCTATGAAGTAGTGCACCCATATATTTACCCGAAAACAACAACTCACTTTCCATAGTGCTAAATGCCGCACCTTCCGACCATAAGCCATGTATCATCATTACTGGTGCTCGGTACACACTTATTGGGTGAGTATATACTACTTGCCCTGTTGCTGAATTATAAATTTCTAACGAATCATCTATTTGTAAATTACTTGTGTTTAAATATTCGGGGTGCGTATAAGTAGCCGTAATGGTTGATGTGGTATAAGTAAATGTACTACCAAAAGTTCCCCACTCTTTGGGCGCACTACCATTAGCGTCCGATTGTATTCTAAACTTAATGTCGTTAATATTTATGCTTGCATTAGTAGCATCAGGGTATTGAAACGTTATTACCGATACCGCTGCTCCATCAGCACAAAATTTAAACGGAGTTGCATTACCACTATTTACTGCTGTTTCCTCATCTACCAAAACAGTAGAACTTGATGAGTTTAATTGCTCATTAGTTAATGTAATGTGTCCTTTGGTAGAATCGGTTACTTCAATTTCTACTGATGCTGTAAAATTACCATTGACCGTAGTGGTTGTTAATGTTACTGTATAAGTACCTGGCGTGGTAAACGTGTAACTAGGGTTTTGTGTACTCCCCACATCTCCATTACCATAATCCCAGTCCCAAGCACTTGGATTGTTGGTTGATAAATCAGTAAATTGAATAGTTAATGGAGCATTACCTGTTAGTTTATCAGCCTCTATAGCACACGAATCTATCGCAGGGCTTAGCACCTCAATAGTAGCGGTAGTATCGGCCGATCCTAAGCCATTATCTACTGTAAGTGTTACTGTAAAAGTACCTACGTATTCAAAAGTATATAATGGGTTTTGATCAGTTGATGTACCTCCATCTCCAAAATCCCAAAACCAACTTGTAGGATTATTGGTTGATGCGTCAGTAAACTGTACCGTTAGTGCGCTATCGCCACTGTAGGTATCGGCTGTAAAATCGGCTACTGGTGCGGTACTCGATTCGTTTACGGTAATAGTGGTAGCACTACTTGTATTAGTACCGTTGCCATTATCTACAGTAAGCGTTACGTTGTAAGTACCTGCGGGGTCAAAAGTATATACTAAATGCTGGTCGGTTGAAACCACCGAACCATCAACCTCCCAACTCCACGAGGTAGGGTTTTCGGTAGATTGGTCAGTAAAATTAACCGTAAGCGGTGCTTCGCCCGATGCTGCATCTTCGGTAAATTGTGCAATAGGCAATGCCGTAGCCGAAGTAACTGTAATAGTTGATATTGCCGAAGTGCTAGTACCTACGCCATTAGTAGCAGTTAAGGTTACATCGTACGTGCCTGCATTAGCATATATGTTTGATGGATTTTGATTGGTACTGGTGTTACCATCGCCAAAGTCCCAAGCCCACGATGTTGGGTTGTTTAAACTCTGGTCTTCAAAGTTTACAAGTAATTGTGCTTCGCCATCGTATTTATCTGCTCCAAATTGTGCTACTGGCGCAACTTCATTTACAGTAATAGTAACAGTATATGCAGTGCTACTGCCTGTAGCATTAGTAGCTATTAACGATACTGTGTATGTGCCAGGTATAGTAAATACGTTGGACGGATTTTGGTCGGTGCTGGTAGTACCATCGCCAAAGTCCCAAGCCCAAGATGTTGGGGTATTGGTAGAATTGTCAGTAAAATTAACCGTAAGCGGTGCATCGCCACTAGTTACATCGGGTGTAAAACTAGCATCGGGTGCAGGTGGTGCGTTTACTGTAATAGTTACGGAATACGTATCGGCACCTGTGGCATTAGTAACTGTAAGCGTTACATTGTAAGTACCTGGTGTAGTAAATACGTTAGACGGATTTTGGTCGGTACTGGTAGTACCATCGCCAAAATCCCAAGCCCAAGATGTTGGGGTATTGGTAGAATTGTCAGTAAAATTAACCGTTAGCGGTGCATCGCCAGTGGTTACATCGGGCGTAAAACTTGCTACTGGTGCTGGTGGTGTGTTTACGGTAATGGTTACGGAATAAGTATCTGTACCATTATCATTAGTAACAGTAAGCGTTACATTGTAAGTTCCTGGTGTAGTAAATACGTTAGACGGGTTTTGGTCGGTACTGGTAGTACCATCGCCAAAGTCCCAAGCCCATGCTGTGGGTGTATTGGTTGAATTATCAGTAAAATTAACCGTAAGCGGTGCATCGCCACTGGTTACATCAGGCGTAAAGCTTGCTACTGGCGCAGGAGGTGTATTTACTGTAATGGTTATGGAATAGGTGTCTGTACCATCGGCATTAGTAACGGTAAGCGTTACGGTGTAGGTGCCTGGTGTAGTAAATACGTTAGATGGATTTTGCGCTGTGCTAAAGTTACCATCGCCAAAATCCCAATCAAACGAAGTAGGATTATTAGTAGTAGCATCAGTAAAATTAACCGTTAGCGGAGCATCGCCACTGGTTACATCGGCCCCAAAATAGGCTACTGGTGGTGTGGGGGCTGCGGCTACTACACCACAATCGCTACTACAATTATTATCACTTACATAATCGCCATTGTACTCAGGGTAGCCATACGCATCATACCCCGAAAAGGCGGTAGGATCCCAATAATAATCGGATAAATACACACAATATTGGCTACCATCGTTAGTAACCGTAATTTGACTGCCCGATGAGCCATCGCTCCAATCATAAGAAATAGAGCCTTGACCATTACCCGAAGCATACAAGGTAGATGTACCGTCGCCGTTATCGTTTACCGAAACTGAAACCGAACATTGCGCATACACACTACTTAGTGTGAATAACAAAAACAAAGTAGCAAGTGAGCGTTTAAAAATATTGGCAAACCATTGGGTTGTTTTACTTGTTTTTAATAAGTTGGCAGAGTAATTATTTATCATTTTATACTTTTTTTATGCGTTTATGTAGCAAATATATATCTTTTTTTTATACACATACTACACTATTTTAATACCTAATTATTATACATTTCATCTACTAAATTACTATTGCGTAAGTGCCGCTTTTAATTGTAATTTTGCACCGTAAAACAAAACAACAACTCACACATAAATATGATTGTAGGAATAATAGGTTCGGGCGCTATGGGCGCAGGTATAGCGCAGGTAGCCGCTACTAATAACTGTACAGTATTGGTGTATGATACCAATGCCGAAGCACTAATAAAAGCAGAACAAAAACTTAAAACTGACCTTACTAAACTGGTAGATAAAGCCAAACTTACGCAAGCCGAAGCTGATGCTATTATAACCAATACCACTTATGCTACTGCCCTAACGCAGTTTGCCCAGTGCGACTTAGTAATAGAGGCTATTGTAGAGAATTTGGACGTAAAAAAACAAGTGTTTACTACCTTAGAAACTATTGTAAGCACAGAGTGTATATTAGCAAGTAATACCTCATCAATAGCTATTACGAGTATTGCAGCGGCATGCGCCAATGCGGAGCGTGTGGTCGGTATTCACTTTTTTAATCCTGCTACTATTATGCCTTTGGTTGAGATTATTCCTGCATTACAAACCAACAACGACATTACACTTAAAAGCAAAACCATAATAGACAGTTGGGGCAAAACTACGGTAGTAGCCAAAGATACTCCAGGCTTTATTGTAAACCGTATTGCCCGCCCTTACTACGGCGAAGCTATACGTATATACGAAGAGGGAATTGCCGATTTTGCTACCATTGACTGGGCTATGCGTGAGTATGGTGGATTTAAAATGGGGCCATTTGAGTTAATGGATTTTATAGGAAACGATGTAAATTATAAAGTTACCGAAACCGTATGGCAACAGTTTTTTTACGAGCCTAGATTTAAACCATCGTTTACACAAAAAAGTTTGTTTGATGCCAAATACTACGGACGCAAGGCGGGCAGAGGATATTATAACTATGCAGCTGATGCCATACAACCTGAGCCTGTTAAAAACGAAATGTTGGCAAAAGATATTTTTACACGTATATTGTGTATGCTTATAAACGAAGCTGTTGATGCCCTGTACCTAAAGATAGCCGCCCCTGCTGATATTGATAATGCCATGCAAAAAGGAGTAAACTATCCCAAAGGGTTATTGCACTGGTGCAACCAAATAGGCGCACACGTAGTACTTGCCCACATGAACGAACTATACAACACCTACCAAGAAGATAGATACCGCCCAAGTATTTTGCTAAAACGTTTGGCACAAAGTGGCGAGTTAATAGTTATATCTTCTTAGTGCAACATACCAAAGTTGCATTTAATAATTATAATTGGTTCAAACTCCATTTTAATACTCCTTTTTATAACAAGATGTGCCCACGCTTTATAAAGCGTGGGCACATCTTGTTATAAAAAATGAATGTAGATTTTATTTAAATAATTAGCATTGCATCGCCGTAGGTT
>JBEBIC010000171.1:0-6123 GCA_040080595.1 Bacteroidia bacterium
TTTTTATGGTGTGGGAATGTCAAAACCCGACCGTTCAAAAATGGACGATACTTATGATAAAAAAAATATTTTTGGCTTCACCCCATGTACGGTGGAAGAAATTAATGGTATTGCATTAGGACTTCACGCTAAGAATATAAAAAATGAAATATTTAATGAACGTGATTCTTTAATTATTAGAGGGGTAAATTTTGAAATAAATCCGTTTGCAGTATTCTCATTAATGAATCCTAGATTAAATGGACCATACCCTGATAGCATAAATCTATACAACGAAAATATAAAAAAAGATTGGCACGTAAAAGTGAATGGAGTAAACATTAGTTTAGTAAATACAATCAATGAAATGATAATTAGAGGGGTTAATTTAACTGGACTTATAACTGTTGTTGATGAAATCTATGGCGTAACAATTTCTGGAATTAATAATTTTTCATACATAATGAATGGTGTTAGTATAGCAGGATTTCGTAATCGTGCAACTTTTACAAAAGGTGTTCAAATTGGACTTTTTAATAAATCAACAGACCTCAGAGGTTTTCAAATTGGACTTTGGAATATTAATGGTAGACGTTCGTTACCATTAATAAATTGGCAGTTTAAACCAAGGCATAGAAATAACAAATAAACCTTCCATAATTTATCTGTTTTTATTAAGCGCTTGTTGATTATGCTAATTATATGATAACACAAGCCAGTCAACGTTATTAACCCTACTACGTTAGCAACCTACTTACTGCGGAGGTTTATTTATACAAATAATGTTATTGCTTTGATACAACTAAATTAATCAAACACTTCATATTTTATTTGCACCATGAATACTACACTCAATTTATCTAAACGCGACCAAAACATAGGGCTTGTTATTGTGGGCTTTTTGTTTTTTATATTTGGTTTTGTAACCTGGGTTAATGGTTCGCTCATAGCCTATTTAAAAATAGCCTGCGAACTTACCAACACACAAGCCTACTTAGTGGCTACAGCGTTTTTTATTGCATATACAGTTATGGCAATACCGTCGTCTATGGTGTTGCGTGCCACAGGCTTCAAAAAAGGAATGAGCCTTGGCTTAGTAATAATGGCTGTAGGTGCAGTACTATTTATACCTGCCGCGCATAGTCGCAATTACAGTTTGTTTTTAGTTGGATTGTTTGTAATAGGCACAGGGCTAACGCTGTTGCAAACCGCTGCTAACCCTTACGTAAGCATAATAGGCCCCATAGAAAGTGCCGCACAACGCATAAGTATAATGGGCGTGTTTAACAAAATTGGGGGTAAAATAGCCATACTTATATTTGGGTTTGTAATGCTAAAAGATTCCGACAAATTGGTAGAAAGCCTTACACACATGGATGTTGCAAGTAAAACCATAGCATTAAACGAGTTGGCAGCACGTGTTATTAATCCCTACATTATTTTATCCGTTTTATTACTAACGGCAGCTGTAGCTATTTGGTTTTCACCACTTCCTAA
Source organism: Bacteroidia bacterium (assembly GCA_040080595.1). Taxonomy (GTDB): domain Bacteria; phylum Bacteroidota; class Bacteroidia; order UBA4408; family UBA4408; genus JACMRI01. The sequence continues at coordinate 1,477 of JBEBIC010000171.1, forward strand.
TATAGATCAAGAACTTGAAAAACCTAGTGCTGACAATCATTTAAGCGCATCTAGTAAAACAAGTATTTTTCAATATCCGTATGTGTTATTAGGCGCATTAGCCATATTTATGTATGTAGGTGTAGAGGTATTGGCAGGAGATACTATTGCGCTGTATGGCAAAACACAAGGTATATCGTTAGATAGTTCCAAATTTTATCCCATAATAACATTAGCCTGTATGCTTATAGGCTACATAGTAGGTATATTGTGCATTCCTCGCTTTGTAAGCCAACAACAAGCCTTACTTATAAGTGGTGTGCTAGGCGTGCTTATAAGCATTGGTGTATTAGTATTACCCGCTTACGCATCAGTAATGTGTGTGGGTGCATTGGGCTTAGCTAACGCATTAATGTGGCCAGCAATATTCCCTCTAGGTATCGAAAACTTGGGTAAATTTACCAAATTGGGTTCGGCATTACTTATTATGGGTATATCAGGTGGCGCTATTTTCCCACTAATATACGGTAGTTTGTCGCAAACAGATGTTAGCGCAAGTGCGCAACTCGTAGCTAGCACAGCTCAACACGCCTACTGGGTGCTTATTCCTGCCTACATATACATACTTTGGTATGCGCTCAAAGGGCATAAAATAGGCAAAAACTAAGCAGTTGAAACATTTACTCAAATACTTAGTATAAAATTTTGTTAAGTCATTATTTTTTTCTTATTTCGTTACCAAATTAACTCGTAATCTATAATTATGAAAATCAATAAAAAAATCACTTACTTTTCGGCACTAGCTTTAACCTCATCAACGTTATTATTATCAGGTTGTGATATGTTTAAAGGCAAAACAGAAGAGCCAAAATCGGACTTAGATAGTAACGCCGCAATTGTTGGTAAAGTTGATGGTGTATTATTTAGCATACCATCGCCAATTCAAACTTCGTTATTGCTTAAAAAAGCAAATGCTAAGTACGATAAATCGTTATTGAACAATCCTACTAATTTACCTAAATATACTACTAACTTTAAAAAAGCATTGAACTTAGGTATTTATGGCGCCGATTTAGGTTATGTATCTATTTTTGATCAAACTCAAGATGCTGTATCTTACCTAAATACAGTACGTAAATTAGCCGACGAAATGGGTGTTGCAGCAGCATTTGATGCCGCTTTAATTAAACGTTTTGAAGCCAACTTAGGCAAAAAAGATAGTTTGATAATGTTAGTATCTGATGGTTTGCGTGCAAGTAATAACTTTTTGCAAAACAACGACCGTAACGATGTTGCAGGCTTAGTAATAGCAGGTGGTTGGTTAGAAAGTTTACACTTTACAATAGCTGTCGCCAAAGAAACCAACAATCAAGAAGTAATTAATCGTATTGGCGAGCAAAAATCTACACTTAATAATTTGATAAAATTATTAACTCCATCGTACGAAAAACCCGAATACACACCATTCTTAGATGCGTTAATAGAACTTGCTTACGACTTTGATAAAGTAGAAGTAAATTATACTTACGTAGCACCCACTACCGACGAAGCTGCAAAATTAACAACTGTAAATAGCACTACCGAAGTAAAAATAAACAAAGACTTAATTGAAAGTATATCTGCAAAGGTTATTAAAATAAGAGCTTCTGTTACTGAATAATATTTAAAAAAACATAACTACATTCTTTTTATAACTATATTAAACTAACAATGAAGAAAAATATAACCGCAGCACTTGTTTTATTATTTACAGCATTTGCTTTCAACACCTCTACATCATTTGCACAGTGCGATACTATTGCTAACTCTTGTTTAAAAAACTTAGGTCGTCAGTTTATATCTGATGGGCAAAACTATCGTTCATTGCTATTAGACGAAGAAACTGCTGAGTTTCATGCTACATTTTATGGTGGAAGTACTTACCGCTTAGCAGCTTGCAGTGGTACTGGCGATGGTAACTTAATAATAAAAGTATATGACAAAGACCGTAACTTATTATTCTCTAACGGTGACCACAAAAATGCGCCTTACTGGGATTTTAAATTTAAAGGTACTATGGATTGTACCATTGAAGCTAACTTAGATAAAAACAAAGCAATATCATCGGGTTGCGCTGTGTTGTTAATCGGCTTTAAACAATAACATACAACTATACTTATTACAAAGGTGCAATGAACATTAATTTCATTGCACTTTTTTTGTGCAAGAGTTATAATTCAAATACGCAAAATAAAATTAATAATACAAAATATACATAGCCCACGATTTAAATCGTGGGCTATGGTAAATAACACCAAACAACAACCGTTTTAACGGTTTAAATGTAATAGCAAAACCAAGCATATTTAGTAACAGTACATTTTATAAAATAATACGCATTTTTCAGTTTTTACACCTATTTTAGTACTCTATTTAATAATCACAATTTTTAACCGCTCTCACTGTGTTTCCACGTCTTTCCGATTTAATTTTTTATCTTTTTGGCATAAATATTCCTTTGCCCATAGCCATGTTTGGCTTTATGGTGGGTTTAGCTTTTTTAGCTGGACATTACTTTTTTACTTGGGAAATGCAGCGCAAAGAAGCGCAAGGTATATTTAGCCCACAACTCAAAACCATAACTACCAACTACGATTTTAATTACAGCGATTTGCTTTGGAACGCCGTATTTGGTTTTTTTATGGGGTTTAAATTATTACCTGCTATTACCAATTACAAAGCATTTGTGGCTAATCCGCCTGAGTTTATACTTTCGGGTAGTGGTAACTTTACTGCAGGGCTTATTGGTATAGCACTTATGGCTGCCTATCAATATTATGAGTACAACAAAACCAAAAATAAACCATCGCAAACAGTACAAGTAACAGTACTAGCGCATAGCTACGTGCTTAATATGATATTTATAGGCGCTTTTACAGGTTTAATAGGAGCTAAAATTTTTCACAATCTCGAAAATATTAACGAATTTATGGCTAATCCTATGGAGGCGCTCATATCGTTTAGCGGACTTACTATGTATGGGGGCTTAATAGTAGCATCAGTATGCGTGCTATATTATGCCCACAAAAATGGCTTGCGAATGCTTGATGTAGCTGATGCCTGTGCACCTACACTTATGATAGGCTACGCCATTGGACGTATGGGGTGCCAACTTAGTGGCGATGGCGATTGGGGAGTGGTAAACACACTTGCAAAACCATTTAGCACACTACCCGATTGGTTATGGAGTTTTAAATATCCACACAATGTAGTAAGCGAAGGCATACCTATACCTGGCTGCGAAGGGCAGTATTGCTACGAACTAGCGCAAGGTGTATTCCCTACACCTGTGTACGAATCTATTATGTGTTTTGCATTATTTGGCTTATTGTGGCTATTGCGTAAGCGTATAAACGCTCCTGGCGTTATGTTTAGTTTGTATTTATTATTGAATGGTGTGGAACGTTTGGGCATAGAAAGCATACGTGTAAATACCCAATACAACATAATGGGCGGTATTACTCAAGCACAAATTATAGCTACATTACTCATTATTATTGGAGGCATTGGCATTGTATATTTTAAACAAAAAAACAAAACTACTCCATTAATAAAAACCAACTAAACCCCACAACTACTATGATAAATATACTTGGTAACCACAACAGCATTTTTAACCAATTTGTACTTGAATTGCGCGATGTTACAATTCAAAAAGACAGCATGCGTTTCCGTCGCAATATAGAGCGTATAGGCGAAGTAATAGCTTATGAATTAAGTAAAAAACTAACTTACACACCACGCGAAACCACTACGCCATTAGGTACAGTAACCATACCTGTAGTAGCCCAACAACCCGTAGTAGCGAGTATATTGCGTGCAGGCTTACCATTGCATATAGGAGTATTAAACTATTTTGATGGCGCACAAAACGCTTTTATATCAGCGTATCGCAAGCACCACAAAGACCATACTTTTGAAATACATGTAGAGTACATGAGTTCGCCATCGTTAGAGGGAAAAACCTTAATACTATGCGACCCTATGTTAGCCACTGGGCAATCTATGGTATTGGCATACGAGGCTATGCTCAAAAACGGTGTACCTGCACAATTGCACGTAGCGGTAATAATAGCAAGCGCCGAAGGATTGGACTACGCACGCAAACATTTACCCGCCAACACACAATATTGGATAGGTGCAGTAGATGAAGAACTTACTACACAATCGTACATAGTACCAGGCTTAGGCGACGCAGGCGACTTGGCGTATGGTAGTAAATTGTAGAATGAGGATAGTTTTTTTTAATTATTCATTATTGCTTTTAGTAGCAATAATTACATTAGGCTGTTCAAATGAGAGTAGTACAAAAAACTCCACTGAATCTATTAAACTTAAAAATAAATTCATACCCATCATTAATGGTTATTGGGTTGAATCATCTTATATAGACTCTGTTAGTATTACAAAGTCTCCTTGTAAAAGTGCTAACGCAGTAAAACCAATTGTTGAATTATTTATTGATTGCGCTAAAATTAATGGAGATAGTATTTTAGTAGCCGCACCAAGTATTCATGAAGGTGGATATCTATTTTATGTTCATCTGCGTACAGACATAACTAAAAAAGGCTTGCTGATTACCAGCGAATTTGAAACAGATGAATCTTTTTACAAAGAACTGAATTTTGT
>JBEBIC010000015.1:0-25452 GCA_040080595.1 Bacteroidia bacterium
TTAATAGATATGTTTGTAATTTTAATTTCATTTGTTAATCTTACTCTTGCTATAGCTCTATTAACGTATGCCAAATCTATATTTGGGTTTATTTTCACACATTTATCAAAATCATTTTTAGCCTCTATATTTTTACCTAACGCAAGCAAAATATTACCTCTTATGTTGTAATTAATCTCCTCATTTACCTCTTTTAATGTAGGTTTAATATCCATCGATTTATTAATTTCCACTAACGCGCCATCATATAAACCTAAAGCAAATTTACATTCGGCTATACTTGCATGTATTGACGTTAATGATGTGTTTACAAATAAATTAATAGAATCTTCAGGAGTATTAATAAACCTTGCATTTTGCCTAACTGTTGCTATAATATCTTCTTTATTGTTAATTGCGGAACTGTAGTCTAACAATGCTTTTTGATAATTTTTAAGTGTAAAATAAACGTTTCCTCTAAATGAATATGATAATGAAGTATTAGGGAATTTTATTAAACCCTTTGTGTATATCAATTCCGCTTTATCAAACTGTTTTAAATTATAATAAGCAATCCCTCGTTGATAATAATAACTTGGTTTTAATGAGTCGCAATGGTCTTCTATTTGCGAAAGTAGTGTTGGTTTTAGTTCATTATTACTATCGTATTTATTGAGTGTACGCAATGCTTCGTAAATATCGGTACAAGAACCGTCCATATCCTCTTGTGCGTATCTTTCTAGCGCTCTATCATAATAGGATAAATAATTTGTTGTGTCAATATGTATTGCCGTAGTGTAATCTGCAATGGCGCTATTATAATTTTTTAGTCTAGAATATATTGCACCTCTACCATTATATAATTCCGACCTAGAACTATCTAGTTTAATTGCAGTTGTTATATCCACTAATGCTTCATTAAACATTTGTTTGTTGTAATACACACTAGAGCGTTGAAAATACGAGTAGTAATTTTTTGGAGATAATTCAACAGCTTTGTTAAGGTCTGAAATTGCTAATGAAAAATAACCTTGGGCTGAATTATAAATACCTCTAGCGATATAAAAATTTGTATTATTCGGATCTAATATTATTGCTTTGTTATAATCAAACAAGGGTTTAAATTTGTCACCTTGACTAACATTAAATTCAGCTCGTGCCAAATACAACAGCCCGTCTTTATCATCAACACTTATTGCTTTATCAAAGTACTCAGCCGCTTTAGTAAATTCTTTTTGTATAACATTTATTTTGCCCAAATTCATATAACACCTACCGCACTTGGAGTTTACCAATAAGGCTTCTTTATAGTATTTTTCGCCCTTATCTAATTTATTATCGGATAAGTACGCATAAGCTAAACAACGCAAAACGGTTTCGTTCTTTGGATATTTATTTAATTGTAATAAAAAATAGGATGTTGCTTCCCTTTGTTTACCCTTACGTATTAGCGAATCTAAAACATAATCATATTTTGCTTCTGTTTGAGCAAAAACGTTAACACAAAAAAATAAAGAAAAAAAAACTAAACCATATTTCATCTTAAACCTACTTTAAACTCGCCTCCTTTATAGCATTTACCAACTCTTGCGTGGTAAATGCAGTACCTTTTATTTTGTTTATTCCTTTGGCATCAACCAAGTATTTATCGCGGAGTATGCGTACCAATTGTCCGTTGTTAATTTCGGGTACTATTACTTTTTTGTAGCGTTTTAGTATATCGCCTAAGTTTTTGGGTAATGGATTTAAGTACTTAATGTGTGCGTGTGCTACGTTTATGCCCTCGGCAAGAGTTTCGGTAACTGCACCACGTATGCTGCCGTAGGTGCTACCCCAGCCTATTACAAGTACATCGCCTTCGGGGTTGCCTTGGTCAATAGTTTGTAAGGGTATAAAATCGGCAATAGCATCTACACGCTCTTGGCGTAGCTTTACCATAAACTCGTGGTTATCGGGGTCGTACGAAATATCGCCTGTTAAGTTTTCTTTTTCCAAACCACCTATGCGGTGCTCAAGTCCTTTGGTACCAGGTATTGCCCACGCTCGGGCTAATTTATTATTACGCACATAAGGCAAATATTTTTCTCGTGCTTCTTTAGCTTCCGCATAACGATATTCAATTGGTTTAAGGTCTTTGGTTTGTGGAAATTTCCATGGCTCTGCACCATTGGCAATGTATCCATCACTCATAAAAAACACAGGCGTCATGTGTTCTACCGCTATACGGCAGGCTTCGTACACCATAGTAAAACAATCGCTTGGGCTGCACGCTGCTACTACTGGCACAGGGCATTCGCCGTTGCGTCCGTATATGGCTTGCATTAAATCGGCCTGTTCGGTTTTAGTAGGTAAACCTGTGCTTGGGCCACCACGTTGCACATTTATAATTACTAAGGGCAACTCCAACATAGTAGCCAAACCTATAGCTTCGGTTTTAAGTGCAATGCCAGGGCCCGATGATGAAGTAACGCCTAAGCTACCTCCAAACGATGCGCCAATAGCGGCACATATAGCAGCTATTTCGTCTTCGGCTTGAAATGTTTTTACATTAAAATTTTTATGTTTTGATAAATCGTGCAGTATGTCTGACGCTGGTGTTATGGGGTAGGTTGCAAAAAATACAGGTAACTTACTTACTTCGGCAGCTGCCACCAAACCCAATGCAGTAGCGGGATTACCGTTAATGTTGCGGTACTCGCCACTTGGCATATTTGCTTTGGCTACCTCATAGCGGGTCATAGGTGTTTCGGTGGTATCGCCATAGGCGTAGCCCGCTTTTAATACTTTTACGTTAGCTTCAAATATAGCTGGCTTCTTTTTAAACTGTTCTTGTAATGCACTAATAGTAAGTGTTAGCGGACGGTTATATATCCAATATACATAACCCAACACAAACATATTTTTACACATGTCTATTTCTTTTTTGCCCAAGCCACTGTCTTCTAGTGCCGTACGAGTAAGTTTGGTTACATCTATTTGATAGAGTTTAAAACCGTCTAAAGAGCCATTGGTAAGCGGATTGTTGTCTTTGTCTATCTTAGCTAATTCTAAATCTCTGGCATTAAAACCATCAGTATTTACTATTACTATTCCGTTGGGTTTTAGTTCTTTTATATTGGCTTTTAATGCGGCTGCGTTCATTACTACCAGCACATCGCATTCGTCGCCTGGGGTAAATATTTCTACACTACCAAATTTTATTTGAAAGCCCGAAACCCCAGCCTGCGTGCCTTGTGGCGCACGTATCTCGGCAGGAAAATTAGGAAACGTAGATAGGTCGTTGCCCAATGATGCTGCTGTGTTAGTAAACTGTGTACCTGTAAGTTGTATGCCATCGCCCGAGTCGCCTGCAAAGCGTATAGTTACTGTTTTTTTTTGTTGGATAAGTGGTGCGCTCATTATATAATTGTATGTGAGATGTAAAAATTTAGTGGTGCAAAATTAGTACTTAATTTAGCTTATCGCCACGCAATATTCTAAACTGCTTGCGGGCTTCGGTGGCGTATATACTGCCTGGGTGTTTGGTTATAATTTCTTCGTATAGTGCACTAGCTTTTGCGCTATCGTTAAATTGGTTGTATTGCAATTGCGCTAACTGAAACAATGCGTCGTCCATAAGTATATCGTTGTAATAGGTTTTAGTTATCTCTAGCAAATAATTAGTAGCTGCGGTGTAGTTATGTCGTTGTAGTTCTATCTGTGCTTTGCGGTACAGTACATCGTCATTTAAGGTATGCCCAGGGAATAGCGTGTTTATGCTGTCTAAGGTAGCGTAAGCCATATCGTATTTGTGCTGAAACAATAATAAATCGGCCTTGGCAAATAAACTCAAGGGTACAAAATTACTATCTACCGTATTGTCTTGTATTAGCAACGAAAAATAAAGCGCATCGTTGGCAATGAGCTTACTTGTACTGGCTTTTAGCACATCTAATTGTGCTTGTGCCCATTCAAAATCATTTTTATAAAACGACAGTTTTGCATTCCTATACTTTGCTTCTGCCCCTATTGGGTCTTCTTTAAATTGTTTGTCCACCTGCCCATACAACAGTGCCGATTCCCACACATCGCCCTGCATTATTAGCGCATCGGCTTTTACTAATTTTAATTGCGCTTGTTGCTGTGGCGTTACACGTGCAGTTTGCAATAAATTTTCGGCTTCGGTTTCGGCTTCTTTTGGTTTGTCTAAATAATAAGCTAATAGTTGTATATAGTTGTAACAAACAGTAAACGAACTTTCGTTTTTGCCTAATTCGGCAGTGGTAGCAGTAAGCGTGGTGGCTACTAATTGCACATCGGCTGGAGTATAGTTGGCATTATTTACCAATTGATTGTAGCGTGTATTGGCTAATTCGGCAAGGGCTACGTTATAATAAAAGTTTTCTTTACCTTTTAATAGTACATACTCGTAGCAGTTTATAGCTGTGGCGTAGTCGTTATTTTTGTTGCAAATACTGGCTAAGTTTACTACACGCTGTCCCTCTTCGTGCTTACGTTTATCAAGGGCTTTGGTTTGATTAAAGGCTTGTTCAAAATCTTTGTCTTGCACAAAATACCATATTAATAAATCGGAATAAATATCCTTATCGGGCTCTTGATTTATTTTTTTTATCAATTGGCTTTTCAATGCTTTTTTAAGCGCACTTTCTTTATCGTCGCCTATTAATGTTTGCAATGCGCTTTTGGTTTGCTCAAGTAATTGAGGTTCTCGTTCCAGTAAATTTACATACTCTTGTATGGCACGTTCGTTCTCTCCTTTGTATTGATACACTTGTGCCATTTCTATGTTGTAGCCATAATCTTCGTTACCATTTTTACGTTTTGTTTCGTATAGTTTAAGTGTATAATCATACAATTTAAATTTGTTTAGCACATTGCCCAACCCCACTACTGTAGGCGCATCTGGCGGAGTATCGTTTATAAGTGCTTCCAATTCCTTATTGGCTTTTTCTGCATTTTGTGTTTTTATATAATGCGTAATTAAGCGCAGGCGCAAGTCGGTATTTTTAGCATCTTTCTTTAGTGCTTTTTTTATAATTTTCTCTGCTTCTTTATCGCCACCTGTTTCTTCTAAGCAGGTTACATAATCATTAAAATACAGCGCAGCATTATCGTTATACAATTCTTTGTATAGTTCTACGGCTTTGTCGTATTCTTTGTTTTGTTTGTACTGCTCAGCAAGTTGTTGCTTAAATGTTTGTGCTTGTGTGTTTACAGTACAACACAGCACCAACACTAAAAAAAAGGTACGCATTAGGAAGTTATTCATACAGATAAATGGTTGTTGTTGTTGAGGTAATAAGTTGTTTAAAATTACATTTATTCCTAAATACTAATTGGTTTTATTTTGTAAATTTTCTTTTGTAATTAATATCACAACAAACAGCTACTTGGATAGGTTGATTTATTAAATAAAAAATTATCTTTAAATTTAAATTTACAATTACTTAAATAATACAACTTATGAAAAAACTACTACTATTAATTACTATTAATATACTTGCCACCACAGTAATTTATGCGCAATGTTGGAGCAAAATAGCATCAGGCAACGCAAGCCATACTATGGCTATAAAAACTGATGGTACACTGTGGGCTTGGGGTAAAAACGATTTTGGACAATTGGGTGATGGTACAACTATCTATAGAGAAGTGCCTACACAAATAGGTGTGGCAACTAATTGGAATCAAGTAGCAGCGGGCGACTATCATACCATGGCAATAAAAACCGATGGTACATTATGGGGCTGGGGCTACAATACATCTGGTCAATTGGGAGATGGAACTACAGTAACTAAAAAAATTCCTACACAAATAGGCTTAGCTACTAATTGGGCGAGAGTAGAGGTAGGAGAAACGCATACCATAGCTTTAAAAACCGATGGTACACTATGGACTTGGGGTAAAAACACCTACGGACAATTGGGAGATGGTACAACCTTAGCTAAAAACACACCTACTCAAATAGGTACAGCAAACAATTGGGCAACGCTATCGGCGGGCTTGTTTCATACTATGGCTATAAAAACCGATGGCACGCTGTGGGCTTGGGGTAGCAATAGTTCGGGTAGGTTAGGAGACGGTACAACCATAAATAAAAACATTCCTACGCAAATAGGCACAGCTACTAATTGGGCTAAAGTAGATTTGGGAGATTATTTTAGTTTGGCTTTAAAAACTAATGGAACACTGTGGGCTTGGGGCGCTAATACCGATGGTGAGTTGGGCGATGCTACTAATATTGATAAACACAGTCCTACACAAGTAGGCACAGCAACAACTTGGACACAAATAAGTGCAGGTGCAAGTACTGCTGTTGCATTAAAAACCGACGGCACACTTTGGACCTGGGGAAGCAATACTGATGGAGGGTTGGGCAATGGTACAAACACCAATACCAACACACCAGCACAAATGGGTACGGCTACTACTTGGGTTAAGATTTGGGTTGCCAAACACCATGTGCTAGCACTAAAAACTGATGCTACACTATGGGCGTGGGGGAGCAATACCTACGGGCAGTTGGGTAACGGAACTGTTGATGATAAAAACTTACCCATACCAGTATCATGCACTGCAGTAGGGCTTAATGATGTTGCTACGCTTAATGGTATTGATGTATATCCAAATCCTATAGAAAACAATGTAACTATTCGTTTACAAATGTTAAGTAACGCTACATTGCAAGTGTATAATGTGGTAGGCGAAACACTATTTACACAACAATTGAACAACGTTGTAAGTGTTGTAAATACTGAACTTTTATCTAAAGGAACTTATTTATTTAAAATTACATCAAACGAAAACAGCGTTACGAAAAAAGTAATTAAAAATTAACATTGGTAAACTATACTATGTTCATTCACAAATATGTTTTAGTAAAAATAGCAAGTGTGTTTCATTCGTTTTTTATGCTTACTTTTGTTTAACTAAAATTAAAAAACTATAAACAATGGCGCTTACCGAACAAGAACGAAAAGACTACATAAACCCTATTGATATAACCAAAATAGCACAAAACCCAGGTATGTTGCCCTACGCATCATCTATAGGTGCGCCTGCTATACGCCCTACCGATATGGGTTTGGTAAAAACGAAAGCACTTACTGCAATGGAGCAACAAACAGAATTGCAGTACAATCAAATACAAAAACAAGTAGAACTACTTGCTGCGCAAGCGCAAAAATTAAAAAAACGTGTGGAAATTTCGTATGAAATATACAAATGCGAAATGACCTACGAACCCATTATTAATCAAATATATTACCTGTACTTGCGCCCTAAGGACGATTCTCGTTTTTTATCAATGGTGGCGCCAAACGAGTGGGGCCGTAGTGGAAACAAAAACGAACTTATAGCAAAAGTAAAAATGCTAGGCGACCATACATGGGACGTGTTAGATACCGAAAACCCAACAGAATTGGTAAACATAGGTTAAAATAATTGTACTATTTTTAAGCAAAATTTAATACAATTATTATAATGCTAAAAATAGTAACAATAATAGGCGCACGCCCACAAATAATAAAAGCATCGGCAATAAGCCGTGCCGTAAAAGATTATTTTGCAACACAAATAACCGAAATAATAGTACACACAGGGCAACACTACGACCCTGCTATGAGCCAAGTTTTTTTTGGCGAACTATCTATACCACAACCGCATTATAACCTCAATGTAGGTTCGGGCGCACACGGTGTACAAACTGCAAAAATGATAGAGGGTATTGAAAAAATATTGATAGACGAAAAACCAGACTGGATAGTACTATACGGCGATACTAACTCTACACTAGCAGGAGCAATAGCTGCAGCCAAAATACACGTACCCATAGCCCATATTGAAGCGGGCTTGCGTTCGTATAACAAAGCAATGCCCGAAGAAATTAACCGTATAATGTGCGACCATGCATCTACATTATTATTTAGCCCTACAAGTACAGGTTATGATAATTTAATGCGCGAAGGTTTTAGTGCAGATACTACTCAAAAAGCTAGTGCTAACGCACCACACGTGTATCATTGTGGCGATGTTATGTTTGATAACTTATTGCATTTTTCCACAATAGCTAATCAAAAAACTACGCTACTACACGATTTAAAACTTACTCCCAATAATTATATTTTAGCAACAGTACATCGTGATAATAATACTGATGTACCCGAACGCTTACATGCCATATTGCGTAGTATGAATACCATAAGTACACAGCATAATTTAGCCGTAGTATTGCCCTTACACCCGCGCACACGTAAGATATTAGCGCAACCTCAGCACGAAGATATAATGGCTGAATTAGCGGCTAATGCTCACTTTCATATTATAGAACCATTGTCTTATTTGCAAATGATTGTAATGCAACACAACGCACGTTTAATAATGACGGATAGCGGAGGCGTACAAAAAGAAGCCTTCTTTTTTGCAAAGCCATGTATAATATTGCGCCACGAAACCGAATGGACAGAGCTTATAACCTGTGGTATGGCCACTTTGTGCGATGCCGATGGAGATAAAATTATAACTGCGTTTAATGTATTTAATACCAAAAAAGTAGCCGAATTACCCAACTTATATGGCGACGGCGCGGCAGCACAATTTATATTAGGTAAGTTATTAACGGAGCATACTGCTTTATGATAAATTAATCTGTTTATTATATTTTATTTTCGTTTATGATTCTGTCGCATATAAATTAAGCGACTAATACCATAGCCTGTAAGTGCACCAAAAGCTACATCGCTAAGCCAATGTTTGTTATCGTAATTGCGCGATAGTGCTACTCCACTTGCTACAGTATAACTTAGTGCGCCTATCCACCATTTACTGTGATATTCGTGCGCTATAATGCCTGCTACTGCAAATGCAGTGGTAGTATGCCCTGAGTAAAACGAATGGTGTTGCCTAGTTTTAAAAATAGTGTGAAACAAAAACGGATTGTAGGTAAGTGGAGTTTCGTAAGGGCGCTCACGTTGCGCTACAAGCTTAGGTAGTTGCGCTAATGCGCCACTTATCATAAATGCTTTTATACCCAACATCGCCACGTTGTTGCTATGTGTATTGTGCGCTAATGCGCCATGTGCGTAAAATGCAACAAGCAACGGAACGCTGTAATAGCCACTACCAAAGGGTTCTAAACCATACTTACTTATGTTAGTTAAATCGGGGTGTTGGTTATATTGTGTAAAAATTGCCCATTTTTTATCTACCACAAATGCGCTACTAGCAAGCAATGTAGCACTTGTTGCTATTAGTGCATCTTTCTTATCCAAGTGTTTTGGAAACAGCAGTACATCTTTTGTATCTAACAACAACGATTTAAAATAGGCTTTGTTAAATTTTATATAATTGCTATCGTTTTGTGCATTGCTTGTTATTGTAAGCATACAAAGCAACGCTACACTTATTATGCGTGCCATATTTTCCACGCCTCTTCAGCTTGATGATGAAGCATACTTAACCCATTAAGTACAATAGCACCTTGCTGTTTAGCGTGTTGCAATAGTTGTGTAGTTTCGGGGTTGTATATTAAATCCATCACCAAATGTTGTGGCGTAATATATTGTGTAGGAATGTTGGGAAGCCCATCACTACTAGGGTACATACCTACAGGCGTAGTGTTTATAATAAATTTAAAATGGTTCATTACAATATCATTTACCTCATTATAAAACAACGTGTTGGACGTTTGTTTTGTTGGTGATGAGGTAACGTAATAATAATCTATACCCAATTGTTGCAATACATATACTATAGCTTTGCTTGCGCCGCCTGTACCTAGTACCAATGCACGTTGGTGGTTACTATCTACAAAGGGTTTTATGCTGTTTCTAAAACCAATATAATCGGTATTATGCCCTGTGCGTTTACCATTACTAATGCTTACACAGTTTACTGCGCCTATGTGTTGCGCAGCTTCGCTTAGTGTATCTAGGTAAGGGATTATACTTTGCTTGTAAGGCATAGTAACGTTTAATCCCAGTAAAGTAGGGTTGTTTAGCACATCTACCACTTCATCAATAGATGCTAAATCGTATTTGTTATAAGTGTAATTAGGTAAATGTTGCTCCGCTATTTTTTTGTCAAAATAATTTTTTGAAAACGAATGCGATAAGTTTTTTCCAATTAAACCAAGGGTTATAGGAGCACTAGTCATTACTTGCTTTGGTTTTAGATTTTACAAACTGAATAATCATAGGCAATATAGATATACCAATAATGGCAAATACAACTAATTCAAAATTGTTTTTTACTACATCAAAATTTCCAAAAAAGTAGCCCAAGCAAGTCATACCGCTTACCCAAAGTATAGCACCGCCTATGCTATAGGTAAGAAAGGTGATGTATTTCATTTCCCCTACGCCTGCTACAAAAGGTGCTATAGTGCGTACTATAGGTATAAAGCGCGCCATTACTACAGTGCGCGAACCGTAGTGTTCAAAATACTGTTCGGCTTTGGTTATGTATTCGGGCTTTACAAACTTACTTACCCATTTTATTTGCAACACTTTATCACCCAAATATTTTCCTATAAAATAGTTGGTGTTGTCGCCCAAAACAGCGGCTACAATAAGCAACGGAATAAGTACTGCTAAGTTTAATGTATGTGTTGATGCAATGAGCGCTCCTGCCGCAAATAATAATGAATCGCCAGGTAAAAAAGGCATTATAACTAAACCAGTTTCTACAAATATTATTAGGAACAATATACCATAACTCAACTGTTGATAGTTGGTAAATATATCGGCTAAATGTTTGTCTATGTGTAGTACAAAATCAATAAGGGAGGTAATAATTTCTAGCATGGGGTTTGGTGGTTGTGTGTTAGTTTTTTGTATTGTGTATTTTGTAAGGTTTGATGTGGTTGTTGCAGTTGTGATGTAAGGATTTATAAGGCTTGTGTTAGTTATTAGTGTTTTGTATCTATTTGCTCTGTCTTGTTTTACAAAATACACAGTACAAAAAATACACAATACAACAAAAACTACTTCATATTATCTATTTGCAACGGCAGGTCGTAATCTTTGCTGCGTACTGTTTGTAGCACTAGTTGTAGTTCGTTTATGCTTTTGCTGGTTACACGTATGGTTTCGTCCATTACTTGTGCGGTAGCTTTGGTTTTAAGGGCTTTTATATCCGCCATTATTTTGCGCGACGTATCTTTATCTACTCCTTGTTTTATTTTAAGTTCTTGTTTTACCATAAGTCCGCTTGCATAGTGTTCCTTACTTAGGTCTATACAGGTTGGGTTTACGTTTTGCTTTATCATACGTGCACGTAGTATATCTATAAGCGAGTTTAGGCGCATTTCGTTTTCGGTGGTTATATTTATTACAAGGTCTTTTTTGTTAAATGTAATTTCGGTTTTAGTGTCTTTAAAATCAAAGCGAGTTACGTATTCCTTGCGTACTATATTCATAATGTTGTCCATTACTTGCGCATCTACTTTGCTTACTATATCAAAACTTGGCATGGGGTAGTGTTTGGTTTAAGAGTTAGTTTTTTTTTGAATTGCAATTATACCCTTAATTGCGCAATTGTGCTAACAAATACTTATGCCTATTTTATAATTATCTACTAAATAAATAGTTAAATTTGCATTATTATTTTTAACTCCATTTCAATGATTAATATAACACACCGCCCACGTCGTAACCGTGCTACACAAGCCATACGCGATTTAGTACAAGAAAATTTTGTAACGCTTAACGACCTTATGTATCCGCTATTTTTGGTGGATGGCACGGGTAAAAAAGAAGCAATAGCAAGTATGCCAGGGCAATATCGCTGGAGTATAGATACATTATTAAATGAAATTGAAGCCTGTGTAAGCCTTGGTGTTAAAGCATTTGTATTGTTTCCCAACATTGCCGAAAAACTAAAAGATGCACAAGCTACCGAAAGTTGGAACGAAAGCGGATTGTATTTGCGTGCTATACGTGCCGTAAAACAACGCTTTCCGCACATAGTACTAATGACTGATGTAGCCATGGACCCATACAGTAGCGATGGACACGACGGCGTAGTACTTAATAACGAAATTATAAACGATCTTACCCTACCTATATTGGCACGTATGGCTATAGCGCAAGCCGAAGCAGGAGCAGACATTATAGGGCCAAGCGATATGATGGATGGGCGTGTAGGCTACTTGCGCCAAGAGTTAGACGAAGCAGGTTACGCTAACGTAAGTATAATGTCGTACACCGCTAAATACGCAAGTGCTTTTTATGGTCCATTTCGAGATGCCTTGGATAGTGCACCAAAATTTGGCGATAAAAAAACCTATCAAATGAATCCTGCCAATAGCCGCGAAGCTCTTATAGAAGCTGAGTTAGACGTAATGGAAGGGGCAGATTATTTAATGGTAAAACCCGCATTGCCTTACCTAGATATTATACAAGCTTTGCGTAACAACAATAACTTGCCTATAGCTGCTTACAACGTAAGTGGCGAATACGCTATGATAAAAGCTGCTGCCGAAAAAGGTTGGCTGGATGGCACTAAGAGTATGATAGAATCATTAACCAGTATTAAGCGTGCTGGGGCCGATATTATTCTTACTTATTTTGCCAAAGAATACGCACAGTATTTACACGATAACAAATTATAAAACTATGAAAACTACGGTTGAATTTTTAATAAACAATACCAATATTAGCAACGAACTTAAAGCCGTTGCTACCAAAGTAATAAACAACGAACGTATAACTGTTGCCGATGGTTTAACACTGTATGAGCAAGCGGAATTGGGCTTTGTGGGTACGTTGGCAAATTATGTGCGTGAGAAAAAAAATGGTAACGCTACTTATTTTAATCGTAATTTTCATATAGAACCTACCAATATATGTGTGTACGATTGTAAGTTTTGTTCGTACTCTCGCCTCGTAAAACAAAAAGATGGGCAATGGGAATTAAGTGTAAATGATATGCTTAATATGGTTAAAAAATACGACGGACAAGCCATAACCGAAGTGCATATAGTAGGTGGTGTACATCCACGTATGGACGTTCACTTTTTTGGCGAAGCGCTTGCTGCTATTAAAGCCCATAGACCCGATTTACACATAAAAGGCTTTACTGCTGTGGAACTGTACTATATGTTTCGCAAAGGTAAAATGACCGTAAAAGAAGGTTTACAATACCTTAAAGATAAAGGCTTAGACTCCCTACCAGGTGGCGGTGCCGAAATATTTGACGAAACCATTCGTACTACTATTGCCGAAGATAAATGTACATCGGTAGAGTGGTTAGCAATACACCAAGCGGCGCACGAGTTAGGTATGGCAAGTAATTGTACCATGCTATACGGACACATAGAAACCTACGCACACCGTATAGACCACATGAACCGCTTGCGTGACTTGCAAGATGTAACCAAAGGCTTTAATACATTTATTCCATTAAAGTTTCGTAACCACGACAATCAAATGAGCCACGTGCCCGAAACTAGCGTTATAGAAGACTTACGCAACTACGCCATAGCACGCATATTCTTAGATAATTTTAACCACATAAAAGCGTATTGGCCTATGATAGGTCGCCAAACCGCTGCACTATCTATGAACTATGGTGTGGATGATATTGATGGAACAATAGACGATAGTACCAAAATATATAGTATGGCAGGCTCGGAAGAGCAAAATCCAGCACTTACTACACAACAACTCGTGGACTTAATAAAACACGCAGGACGCACGCCAATAGAGCGAGACACGCTATACAATGTAGTAAAGGATTATAGTGTAGATGAAGTTGCTTTGGTATAAACTACTACCTCTAATCAATTTTAGTTTTAAGGTTTTAAAACACTTAAAGCTAAAATTGATTAGGTAATTTATACAAAAATTAAAATGTAGCTGTTTATTATTTATAAATTACCACCAATAAACTACAAAACCTAAAAAAGACGCATTATTATATTTTTTAAATAAAATACATTTTGTTTTAGTATATTTTACAATGTTTTTTTTTTTATAAAAAACAATATCTTTGCGCCAAAATAAAACAATACAAAAAATGAAAAAACGATTGCAATCATTAATTTTTGCCACAGCAACAGTACTAACAACAGCTTTTCAGTTTAATGCTTCTGCACAAAACTGTAGTGTGAATGCTAACATAGATGTGATAATTTGCGCCAACCAAGTAATGAATTTGCAGGGTAACTCTTCAGGTTTAATTTCTGGTACAACTAAGTGGGTGCAACTAAGTGGGCCTGCGGCAATTATTGATAACCCTACAGCATTAATAAGTACAGTTTCATCGTTTACAGCAGGTGTGTATAAATTTAGACTTACTGCTAAATGTACTGACGGTAACTTAATTGGTGATGATGTAACAATAACAGTTAAACCAATAACTATATCTACTATATTAAGTAGCGCACAAGCATCTTGTCCGGGTTCGTTAAGTGTTATGGCGAATACGCCAGCAGTAGGCGAAACTGGAGCGTGGTCAGGTGCAGGATTATCTTTTGCGTCTTCAAGCTCTCCATCAACAACAGTTACTTTACCTACAGGTAGTGCTGGTGTTATTCCTGTAACTTGGACTATTACAGGTTCAAATGGTTGTAGTTCAGTAGCTACACCAGTTAATATAACTAATTACGGTGGCGTAAGCCCTGTTACTGCAGGGGCTGACCAAACATTAAGCAATTGCTATACCGCTACACAATCAGCATCGCTTTCAGGTTCTTTTGGCGGAAACGGTACAGGCGGACAAGCTGGAACTTGGATGCAAGTAAGTGGCCCAGCTTATGCTACTATAGCATCAGTAAATTCTGAAAACACAAGTGTTTCTAATTTAATAGAGGGTACCTATGTATTCCGTTGGACTGTTGCTGGGCAATGTGTTAATGGTACTGATGATGTTTCTATTGTCGTTCCCGCAGCTACACAAAATGTAACAGGTGTTTGGGCTTCGTGGGTTTCTTTTTGTACCAGCTCTGCAACAACAGCAGTTTTAGAAGGTGCGTTACCAGAGTACGCTAACGAAACGGTTACTTGGACACAATTAACAGGACCTGCAGGTGCAGTAATAGTTAATCCAAATTCGCCTTCAACAAAAATTACAGGTTTAGATGGAAATAGCGGATACACATTTTCGTACTCGTTAGTTAATAGTGTAACAGGTTGTAATTCATCAGCTACAGGAGGTATATATTATACGAATACAGCTCCATCTATGAGTTTAGGCGCTGATGTTATTGGTACATGTAACCAAACTACGTTTAACATTCCTTATACAGCAAACGGTGGCGAAGGACGACGTTATACAATAATAAGTGGGCCTTCAAACGTGGGAGATGTTAATGGTTTAGGAGGATCTTGGGGCGCACAAACAGCATCTATTTATTTAGGTAGCGTGGGTACTTACGTATTACGTTTTGAAACTTATGCTAATGGTATTTCGTGTGGTTCGGCGTTTGATGATATTCAAATTACAGTATCTACTACACCATCAGCATCTAACGCAGGTACAACACAAAACTTAGCGTGTAATGTTGTTTCTACATCATTGGCAGGTAATTCACCAGCTTCAGGTATAGGATCTTGGTCGCAAGTAAGTGGGCCAAATACAGCTACGTTAGCTACTCCAAACACACCATCATGTGGAGTTTCAGGTTTAGTTTCGGGTGTTTATGTTTTTAAATGGATTATTTCAAACGGAGTAGGATGTGCACCTAAGAGTGCTAATGTTACTATTAGAGTAGCTACACCATTAGCAGTTGGTGCTGCCAATGCAGGAGCTGACCAAAATGCGTGCGCAGGTTCGTCTATTAATTTATTAGGTAATGTACCACCAGCGGGCGCTACAGGCGCATGGACGGTTAGTCCATCAGGACCAACTATTGCAAATGTAAATAATCCATTATCTAAAGTTACAGGTTTAACAGCAAGTACAGTTTATACATTTACATGGACTATTACCAACTCTTGTGGTAGTGTAAATGATGCCGCTTTAGTTACTGTAGGTTCAGGAGTTGGACCAACTATAGCTAATGCAGGTACTGATAAATGTGTGGCTTCAGGCACTACGTCAGTAGCTATGACAGGTAATACCATTGCGGTAGGTACAGGTACATGGAGTTTGGTTTCAGGTCCAAATGTTCCTACTATTACTTCGCCAAACGTTGCTAATACAACAGTTACAGGTTTAGTTACAGGTACATATTTGCTTAATTGGAGTTCTACTAATGCAGGTTGCCAAACTACTTCAGATACTGTTGTGGTTACCATTAACTCATCAACAACTACCGCTAATGCAGGTGCTGACCAAATTACATGTGGCTCAACATTAACGTTAGCAGGTAATACAGCAACAATAGGTACTGGACGTTGGACACAATCTGTAGGTCCAGGTGGTAGCACTATTACTACACCATCATTAGCTACATCAACAGTAACAGGTTTAGCAAGCGGTATATATCGTTTTGTATGGACAATTTCAAACGGAGCGTGTACAAGTACTAAAGATAGCGTAGATGTAACTATAAACGCTACACCAACAGTTGCTAACGCAGGTGCTGATCAACTTTCGGTATGTAATACAACTACTGTAACATTAGCAGGTAATACTGCAACGGTAGGAACTGGTTATTGGACACTTGTAAATACCGCTAACGGAAGTCCAACAATTACTAACGCAAATTCGCCAACATCAACCATTACAGGTTTGGTTACAGGAGCATACACATTCCGTTGGACAATCTCAAACGGAGCAGGTTGTACACCCACTTTTGACGATGTGCTTATACAAATTTCTGCCCCAGCTAATGCAGGTGCTGATCAAAATTATTGTTCACGTTTTGCGGTACAATTAATAGGAACAGATGGTTCTACAGGTACATGGACACAAATTACCGCCGCACCATCTACAATAACTGCAAATAGCGGTTATACAGCTACAGCTACACTAACACCTAATAATAATTACACGTTTCAATACACCGCCGACCCAATATATGGTTGCGCATCAACCAACGACCAAGTAAGCATTGTAAACTCTCAATTTGCAACAACACCTAATGCAAATATTGACCAAAGTATATGTTTAACTTCAGGTAGTACTATTACACTTGCAGGAAACGTACCCACAATAGGCACAGGTATGTGGAGTTTAGAACCACAACCCACTACTCCAACAGGTTCAGTTATTACTACACCAAGCTTATTTAATACCACAGTTACAGGCTTAACACAAGGTTTATATATATTCAACTGGAATATTGGTAATGCTAATTGTGGTACATTTAAAGATGTAGTACGAATTAATGCTTACAATGCTCCAACAGTAGCTAACGCAGGTGCTGATAATTTAAACGCATGCGAAACAGGATTTAAACTAAGTGCTAATTTACCAATAAACGGTTTAGGAACTTGGACACAAGTAAGCGGACCAAACACAGCTAACTTTGGTTTTGTTAATCAACCTACAAGCACAGTTACAGGTGTAATACCAGGTACGTATGTGTTTCGTTGGACAATAGCAAATGGCCCTGTGTGTGTACCAAGTGTTGATGAGGTTACAATTACATTCCCAACTGTACCACCAACTACACCTAATGCAGGTTTAAATCAAGATTTATGTAACCTTACCGCATCAACATTTGCAGGTAATGTAATAAGCCCAGGTGTGGGTACATGGAGTTTAGCTTCAGGCCCAGCAGGTGCTACAATAAGTGCAACTACTACAAATAATTCATCAGTTACAGGCTTAATAGCAGGTACATATAATTTTGTGTGGACGGCTACTAATGGCGGTTGTACAGTTACTGATACAGTTAAAATTATCAATTCACCATTACCAACAGTAGCGGCAGCAGGTACCGATCAAACGTTATGCCCTACACAAATACCAACATTAACTGCAAATGTACCAACAGCAGGAATAGGAATGTGGTCGCAAGTAAGTGGACCAAATACAGCAATAATAGTTACTCCAAATTCAAACACAACTAAAATAGCAGGTACTATACCTGGTGTTTATGAACTACAATGGAGCATTACAAGTGGCGCATGTACACCAAGTACTGATAATGTGTTAATTACAATACAAGCTAACTGTGCACCTGTTGCTGTTAATGAAACAATATCAACCAACGAAGACAATACATACACGGTAAGTTTACCAAATGTAGGTGGTATTTTAAATAATGGAGATACTGACCCTGATGGGGATATATTAACTGTTGGTGCTGTGTTGTTAGCTCCTGCTAATGGAACTTTTACAAATAATGCCAATGGAACATATAGCTATGTGCCAAATACAAATTTTAACGGAAAAGATACAGCAATAGTAAGTATATGTGATGATAGAACTCCTATTTTATGTACTAACGACACTGTATTTATAACCGTTAATCCAATTAACGACCCTCCTGTAGCTGTACTTAACACTACATCTACGGCACAAAATACTCCAGTTACTTTACCAGCTATTCAATTAAATGATACTGATTTAGATGGAAATGTGGTAGTTGGAACTATAGATTTAGACCCAGCGCAAGCGGGACAACAATTAACATTTGCAAACGCTGAAGGAAGCTGGTCGGTAAACACAACTACGGGTAATGTGCTTTACACACCTGCATTAAACTTTAATGCTACCGCAACAATTAATTATACAATTACAGATAACAACGGAGCGGTTTCTAACGTTGCTAATTTAAGTGTTAATGTAAGTGCATTTAACGCACCGCCAGTAGCATTAAATGATACTATGGTTACTCCACAAAATATACCTGTATCTACCAATATTATTACAAATGATAGCGATGCTGATGGGGGTATAAACCCAGCTTCGGTTGATTTAGATCTTACACAAGCAGGAATACAAAACACATTTGTAACTGCAAATGGTACATATTCAGTTACCGCAACAGGCGTAATTACATTTACACAAAACGATACTACTTGGTTTGGTCAAGATTCATTAAAATATACATTATTAGACGTTGGTGGAGCTTCCTCAAATGTAGCAACAGTGTTTGTTACAGTATTAGCCGACCACGACTACGATGGTGTTCCAGATATTATTGACTTAGATGATGATAACGATGGAGTTTTAGATACTACAGAAGGAATTGCAGACAACGACAACGATGGTGTACCAAATAATATAGATTTAGATAGCGATAACGATGGTATTACAGATGTAACAGAAGCAAACAACCCAAGTGCGGTTGATGCAAATGGTGATGGTGTAATAGATGGTTTTGTAGCTGATGCAAACGGTGTAGATGTTGCACACACAGCAGGTTTAACTCCACAAGATAAAGATGGCGACGGTTTGCCAAATTATTTAGATTTAGATGCTGATAACGACGGTATTGCCGATGTAGTAGAAGCGGGTGGAATAGATGCAAATAATGACGGGGTTCCCGATTCATTTAATGATACTGATGATGATGGATTGTCTGATGTAGTTGATCCTACAACAGGTGGAACAAAATTAACTATTGGAGATTTAGATGGTGATGGGTTACCAAATTATTTAGACCTAGATAGCGACAACGACGGTATTGCTGATGTAATAGAGGCAGGCGGAACCGATCCTGATAACAATGGTTACGCAAGTACAGGCGCAAGTAATACGTTAATAGTGGGTACTAATGGTTGGATAAACGAAATAGATGGTAACGATTCGGGTACAGCTTTAGCAATACCAAATAGTGATAATAATGGCTTGCCAAATTATTTAGATAGAGATTCAGACAACGACGGTATATCTGACGCTACGGAGTATTTCCAAGGAAATACAAGCGGATTAAACGATACCGAAAACGATGGAGTAATAGATAATACAGCAGGTACAGGCACAGCAGGACAAGGCATATTTGCGGATACTGACGGCGATGGTTGGAGCGATTTAGTTGATGAGGTTACAGTTACTTATAACGCACAACATAACGATACTGACCACGACAAAGACAATGATAGTAAACCAAACTATATGGACATAGATTCAGACAGCGATGGTATTACTGATAGTCAAGAAGCAGGATATTTTATACCCGATGCAGAGAACGATGGTATAGCAGCATCAAGCGGATTAGGAATGATAGCAGATGCGGATGGTGATGGGTTGGCTGATGCGTTTGATATAATGTCAAATACGGCTACTTATTTAGGAAGCACTTATTCATCATTATTTAACCAAGACCGTGAGGGTGATGGATTAGAAAATTATTTGGATATAGATGCTGATAACGACGGAATAGTTGATAATACAGAAGGACAAGCTACAAGTACTTATGCACCACCAACAAACTTAGATACAGATGGTGACGGTTTGGATAACGCTTACGATGTAAACCAAGCTGGTGTAGCGGTTGGTTATGTAAATACTGATGGAGGTTCAGCTCCTGATTATGTAGATACAGATGCGGATAATGATGGTATAAGAGATATTAAAGAAAACTTAGTAAGCGATGCTTTAGATATAGACGTTGATAACAACGGTATATTAGACGCAGCTTCGTTTGTAGATAGCGATAATGATGGTTTAGCAGATGTATTTGACGTAACATTAACAGCTACATCAAACTTAACAACTACTAATAATAATGCAACAAATGGTGGTCAAAACCCAGCTACACAGCCTGATACACAACAGCCAGGTGCAGATAGAGATTGGAGAGATAACCTAGATGCAGATTTGGACGGAGTAGCTGACAATGTGGATATTGACGATGATAATGATGGCGTTACTGATGTGGAAGAGGGAATGATTGACCTTAACATTGATGGTTTACCTGACAATTTGTTAGATGCAGACGGAGATGGTGTTGCCAACTGGGACGACTTAGACAGCGATAACGATGGTATAACAGATGTAATAGAAGCTGGAGGAATTGACCCTGATAAAGATGGTCACCCAGGAACATCTACTGAAGGAATAGCAACACCAGTTGATGTAAACGGTTTACCTGCAATTTTAGCAGCAATACCAGTTTCTACACTAGATGCAGGTGATGATTTTGATGGAGATGGAAACCCTAATTTCTTAGATTTAGATAGCGATAATGATGGTATTCAAGATGTAATAGAGGCAGGAGGGATTGACCCTGATGGAGATGGTCATATTGGTGCAGGTGTTGCTAACGATGTAGATTCTGATGGTTTATCAGATATTGTTGATACAATAAACGAATTATTAATAGACGGATTAGCAGGAAACAATGCAGGAGCATTAACTCCAATACCAGGTATTCCGTTACCAAATGCAGACTTTGATGGAGACGGTAATTTAAATGTGTACGATTTAGATTCTGATAACGATGGCGTAGCTGACGTAATAGAAGCTGGTGGTACTGACCCTGATGGAAACGGAATAATAGGAAGTGGTTTAGGAAACACAGCTACTGATGATACTGACGGAGACGGTTGGAATAACCCAGCGGATGCAGATAATGGAGGTACAGCTTTACCAGTACCTAACACCGACGCAATTGGTGGAGCTAACTTCTTAGACTTAGATAGCGATAATGATGGTATAACTGATATACGTGAAAACGGTTTAAGCGACCCTGATAATAATGGTATAATAGGAACAGGCCCAAGCGCTACTATTATTGATGCAAACAATAATGGCTTGGAAGACATAATGGAAACCATTGTACTAAGTTTACCAAATGCTGATGGTTCAGGCTTACCTAACTACGCTGATATTGATGCAGATGATGATGGAATAGTTGATGCTATTGAAGCAGTTGCTACAGGTACAACAATATCTAACTCAACAACAGATACTGATGGTGATGGTATTTCGGACGTGTACGATATAGATCCTACTATAGGTGGCGCAGGTACAGTACCAGTAAATACTGATGGTATAGACACGCCAGATTATATAGATTTAGATTCGGACAATGATTTAAAAACAGATGCAATAGAAGGACACGATAATAATGGCGACGGAGTTGCTGATGTTGTTGCTAGTGGAATAGATGTGGATAAAGATGGATTAGATGATGCATTTGATAACGACACCACATTACCTACACCAGCTAATGGACAAACATCAAGTTCGTTTCCTAACTTAGACAATACAATTACAGCAGAGAGAGATTGGAGAGAAGTGTTGGATACAGATGGAGACGGTGTACCAAACTTGGCGGATTTAGATGACGATAACGATGGTATATTAGATGCAGCTGAAGGTATAGCAGATACTGATAAAGACGGAAAACCAGATACTATAGATTTGGATAGCGATAACGATGGTATTCCAGATGTTACTGAAGCTGGAGGTTTAGACCCAGATAATGACGGAGTACTTGGTTCGGGTCCTGTATTGGTTGATGCAAATGGTCAAGTACTAATTGTTGGTACTCCAGTAGCTTTAGCTAACTTAGATACTGATGGAGATAACGTGCCAAATTCTAAAGATTTAGATGCTGATAACGATGGTATTTATGATGTAATAGAATCTGGTGCTAATTTGGTTGATGCTAACAACGATGGTATAGTTGATGGTACAGATACTGATGGTGATGGTTTAATAAATGTTGCAGGTTTAGATTCTACCACAAATACAACATTTGGAGGAACAATAGCTAATGTGCTTAATACTGATGGCGATTCATCTCCAAATTATTTAGACTTAGATGCTGATAACGATGGAATATTAGATTTAACGGAAGCAGGTACAAACTTGCCAGACGGTAATAACGACGGTGTTGTTGATGGTATTGATAACGACGGCGACGGTTTAATAAACGTATTGGGCTTAGATGCAAACGTTGTATTTGGCGGTACTAATACTACACCACCAATTGATTCTGATGGAGACGGTGTTGTGAACACAAACGATTTAGATGCTGATAACGATGGTATTTATGATGTTACTGAAAATGGTAACGCAAGTTTAGATACTGATGGAAATGGTGTTATAAACGGAACGGATACAGACGGAGATGGTATTATAAATGTACTAGGCATAGACACCAACGCAACATTTGGAGGAACAACAACAGCTCCTCTTAATGCTGATAATGACGTAAAACCCAACTATATTGATATAGATGCTGATAATGACGGTATTACTGATGTTGTAGAAAACGGTAATGGTGCATTAGATGCCAATAACGATGGTATGATAGACGGTACAGACTTGGATAAAGACGGTATTTTATCAAGCCTTGACACTATTCCATTATTTGGTGGCGCTACACAAGTAGTAATAAACACTGACGCTGATGCTAACGCAAACTATTTAGATATAGATGCGGATAACGATGGACTGTTAGATATTAACGAAGCACAACCTGCAATTGGAGTAATAGCACCAACAGGATTAGATAGCGACGGCGATGGTTTAGATAATGCGTTTGATAATATTGCTACAGCCTTTGGTGGTGCAGGTTTAACTCCATTAAATACTGATGGAGATACATTATTACCAAATTATATTGATATTGATAGCGATAACGACGGTATTACAGACGTAATAGAAGCGGGTGGAATTGACCCTGATAACGATGGCGAATTAGGAACAGGGAATACGCAACCAGATACTGATAATGATGGTTTAATAGATACTGCAGACACTAATAATGGTGGTACAGCTTTGCCAAACTTAGATACAGATAACGACGGAAAACCAAACTATTTAGATATAGATGCGGATAACGACGGTATTATTGATAATGTGGAAGCACAACTATCAGGTGCAGGATTCATACCAGCATCAGGCAATGATACAGACGGAGATGGTTTAGATGATGCTTACGATGCAACTATTGCAGGTGGAGTAGTTATGCCATTAACCAACTCAGACACATTAGACACAAAACCAGATTATTTAGACATAGATGCTGATAACGATGGTATTGTAGATAATGTAGAAGGTCAAACAACTCTAGGTTATATAGCACCAACAGGTTTAGATACTGATGGAGATGGATTAGACAATGCTTACGATAACTTAACAAGCACAGGTATATTAGTAGTAAATACTGACACTTTAGATATGCCAGATTACAGAGATACAGATGCTGATAACGATGGATTAAGTGACTTAATTGAAGGTAACGATTTTAATAACGATGGAACACCAGACGTACCATTTGTATTAATAGACACTGACAATGATGGTTTAGTAGATGCGTATGATGTAGATGGAGTTTCAGCAACCAACGCAGGTGGAGCAGCTAACAACGATACACCAACATCATTCCCTGATGTGCACGATGTAAATGTTGTACCAACACCAGAGCGCGATTGGAGAGAGATTAATGCTCCGCCAGTAGCTAACCTTGATGTAGCAACAACTAATGAAGATACCCCTATAAATATAGCGGTATTAACCAATGATACTGATGCTGATGGACAAATAATAACATCAAACGCAAACGTAACCATAACAGATGCGCCTAACAACGGTACAGCTACAGTGGGTGCTAACGGAAGTATTAACTACACTCCAAACACTAACTTCAATGGTATAGACACGTTAATATATAATTACTGCGATGCAGGTACACCACAACAATGTGATACTGCAATGGTAATTATAAATGTAACATCAGTAAATGATAGTGTTATAGCTAATCAAAATACAATAGTAACCAACGAAGACACACCAGCTACAATTAATGTGTTGGCTAATGATACTGATGTGGACAATAACATAGATGCAGCATCGGTAGTAATAGTTGATGCGCCAAACCATGGTATTGTAACGGTAGATAATTTAGGTAACATTACTTATATCCCTAACAATAATTATTTTGGTCCAGATACATTAATATATAATGTGTGCGATTTAGGTACGCCAGTTTATTGCGATACCGCTATTGTTATAATTAATGTAACGTCTGTTAATGATGCACCAATAGTTGTAGATGATGCGGCCACAACAGCAGAAGATACACCAATAGCAATAACTATATTGGGTAATGATACTGATGTTGATGGAGCTATTGTACCTTCAAATGTTACGGTATTGGATTCTACTAATCATGGAACAATAACAATAAATAGCGATGGAACAATATCTTATGTACCTAACTCTAATTACAATGGAGTAGATACCTTGATGTATCAATATTGTGATGGAGGAACACCAAGTTTGTGCGACACTGCAATAGTGGTAATAACAGTAACGCCAGTAAATGATGCGCCAGTAGCAACGTTAAACAGTGGTAGTACAGATGAAGATACACCTATAACAATAGCAGTATTAGGTAATGATATTGATGTAGATAACCCGTTAAATAACCCACACGCAAGTACATTAGCAGGAAGTAATCCTACTAATGGAACAGTAGTGTATAATGCAGATGGAACAATAACTTACACACCAAACGCTAACTACAACGGGCCAGATTCGTTTATTTATGAAATATGCGATAATGGTACACCTCAAATGTGCGATACCGCAATAGTTTACATAAATGTATTAGCAGTACCAGATGCTAAGAACGATACTGCAACTGTTAAAAACGGAACAAGTGTAGCTATTCCATGG
>JBEBIC010000457.1:0-1255 GCA_040080595.1 Bacteroidia bacterium
TGTGCGACTCCTACAACACAAAATTTTAAACCTGGTGTATTTGTAGCTAGCGATTTTAGATATGAAGCAAAACCGCTTGTGTTTTTTATTTGATCAAAGTCATCAACAACTATCAGTATTCCATTTTTAGCAAGTTTTGTTTTTAATAAATCAGTTATCACATTTTGGAAAATAGTTTCTATACTATGCGATTGTATTGAAGAGTTGAATATTGTTTCTTTAGATAAATCAGATCCAATTTTTGCCGTTAATGTGTAAGGTATAGGAGCCTCTAAACCACCTTTTAATTGTGCTATTTCTTTAGTTGCAGATGGTATTTCATAAATCCAATCTAGCAAACAACCTCTAGTTGTAAGAAGCCTGTTTAACAATTCATTTGTATTTTGTATTGAATTTCCACATGCAAAATAAATAGTAAGAAAATCAAGCTTTTCATCGTGATAAATTTTCAATTTTTCTAATAAACCATTATCTCCCTGACCAATATTGATTATTTGTCTTGCTAAAGATGATTTACCAATACCCCTATTTCCAACAATCGCAATATTTGTTCCTTCTGATAAAAGTGCGTTATAAGCTTCACTTACAAAGTCTTTTCTTCCCGAAAATTTTTCAATATCCGTTATTTCTTTTGCTGGTAAAAAAGCATTATTTATTTGAGTTAATGTGATTTGGTTCATTTTTTTATTTTTTATAATTACCACCAACTTGCATTGGATTTTCAAATTTTAAATATCTACACCTTTATCACCATTACCAACACATCATCTACTTGTTCTTCGTTGCCCATCCAAGCGTTAAAGCGGGTGGCGAGTAGTTCTTTTTGGGTATTGGTGTCAGGTATTAATGCTACTTGTATTAATAGTTCTTCCAGTTGGTTGTACTTAAATTTTTTGAGTTTTGGGCCGCCAAATTGGTCGGCATAACCGTCGGAGCCTGTAAACACTACATCATTAGCTTGTAGTTGTATTTTGTTAAGTGTAAAGGGTAACAAATCGCCCACGTGCGTACCTACAGGGTATTTGTCGCTTTTTATGCAATAAAGCGCTCCCTCGGCAGTGTATTTTTCGGGTAATACGTTTTTACCATTTACTACCAAACCTTTGTTTCCTGCGGCTCTAAATAGATACACATCGCTATTGGCAGCCGAAAGCTCCAGTACCATTGCATCAAAATCAAACGAACATAAACTCATATCCATACCATCGCGGTAGGTTTCGTTGTTGTTGTCGTGGCTTAGGGCTTTTATAATGCT
>JBEBIC010000172.1:0-6113 GCA_040080595.1 Bacteroidia bacterium
CCATGGAATAGCTACACTTGTTCCGTTTTTAACAGTTGCAGTATCGTTCTTAGCATCTGGTACTGCTAATACATTTATGTAAACTATTGCGGTATCGCATTAACAGCGTATAACAGCCAAAACAACACTGCAAGCGATACCAATTTTTACAACAAAGCTATCGTAAATTTGTATGTACACAATTATCAACAAGCATTAACGTATTACGAAAAAACAATTAAAACAAACCCCAACTATGCAGCTGCTTACTACCGTAGTGGTTATACATTAATGCAACTTAAACAATACAAACAGGGCGTTGCATATTATACCATTGCGCTAAATTTTAATTACCAAAAGGAGAATACATACGTACGCCTAGTTGAAGCCAAAACAGCACTAAAAGACTATGCTGGCGCACTTACCGCTTATGATAAGGCATTAAAATACAACCCAAACAACTGGGAATATTACTTACAACAAAGCAAACTAAATGCCCTACTGGGGCAAGCCAAACAAGCCCGCGCAAACTATAACAAAGCACTAAGTTTAGGCGAGCAATATGGCAAAACACCCAAGCCTTGGGCGTGTAAGTAATACCAAGGATACTAATTGGACCACAAAATATATGTAACTGGTATAAATTACAAAGGGTGCGCACCGTTTGGTGCGCACCCTTTAATTTGCAAACAAAACAACGTGCGTTTACAACACTATGCCACTCTTAGCTTGGCTATATGCACCTTTGGTTTTGCTTATGGGTGCAAACCTAAAGTGTAGCACCGTAGCGGGCGTTTGGTTACGCAAGGTAATAGTGGCAAGGTAACTATAGTCCAGCTCTAGCCACGTAGTACCACCATCGGTACTATACTGGTATATAAATGCTTTTTCGCCCGTGTTGCGTGGCACACTTATTTGCACAGCACCATTACCAAGAGATGTTATGGTAAGTTCGCTTACGGGCGTACCTCCGCCGCCATTTTTTACAGCATCCATACCAGCGGCTTCTATTATTGTTTTGGCATCTATACTGTTGTTGGCAACCATTTCTACATAAGCACGCAATACACTAAGTAGTTGCACAAGTACACGCTCGGTTTCGTGCATGTGGCTTACACTGCCTACAGTGCCTTTAGCGGCAGTAAGTATGGCGGTGTGTAGGTTGTTGATGGCTGTAGTAACATTAGCCAAAGGCAAAGGCAAATTTGCCGTAGGAAAATAATTGGTGGCTAACGCCATAAGCGTTACTACATGTTCGGCTTTGGTGGCTTTACCGTCAGGGGTTAGCGTGCTCATTTTAAGCGCTGCTTTAAACTTTGTGTTCATGGTTTCATAAATTTAATGGTAAGTAAAAAATTGATATTACTTGCTTTAGTACCATTCACCTAGGGTTAAATGCTAGATTAGCTATACACTCATTATTTTTACTTTAAAGAATTAACACTCCTTGTTGCTGCTACTTGGGTAGCAGTGTATTAATTCAAAACGATGTAGTACAAGTGTAAAATTTTTAATCAACGCCGTGTTATGTAGTGTTTGTGTATTGATAACGACAATGCGTTTAGTTTATTGTGTGCTATGTTTATTTTTATTGCGGTGCGTTTATAATTAAAAGGCGTGCGTGTACTATTAACATCGGTTAGCATAAGCTTAACAAGCGTGCGTATAACATTAACGGCGGTTGAGTATAGGTTAATGGTAGTTAAAAATTAGTAACGAGCGTGCATATCATCTTTCAGTCCGTGCACATAACATTAACGGAGGTGGAGTATAGGTTAATGGCGGTTAAAAATTAGTAACGAGCGTGCGCATCATCTTTCAGTACGTGCGCATAACATTAACGGAGGTTGAGTATAGGTTAATGGCGGTTAAAAATTAGTAACGAGCGTGCGCATCATCTTTCAGTACGTGCGCATAACATTAACGGAGGTTGAGTATAAGTTAATGGTAGTTAAAAATTATTAACGAGCGTGTGTATCATCTTTCTATACGTGCGTATAACATTAACGGCGGTTGAGTATAGGTTAATGGTAGTTAAAAATTAGTAACGAGCGTGTCTATTATCTTTCTGTACGTGCGTATAACATTAACGGAGGTTGTATTTATTTTATGCTCCGTAATTTGAGTATGGTTTGTGATAAATAGTGGTTATATTCGCCACCTACACCTAAGTACTGAAACAACAGTATAAAAAGTAAATTTTAACACCATTGGTAACGAATATGGAAAATCAAATAGAAGAAACATTAATTAAGCAACTAACCGAGCTTAAATATAGCCATAGACCCGACATAGTAGATAGAAAAACACTGGAACAAAATTTCAAAACTAAATTTGAAGCACTTAACCGTATTAACCTTAGCCAAAACGAATTTTTACGCTTGCGCGAAGAAATAATAAACCCAGATGTATTTGTGGCATCGAAACTATTGCGCGAAAGAAATTATTTTCAACGAGAAGATGGTACTCCATTACACTACACCTTAGTAAACATAAAAGACTGGTGCAGAAACGATTTTGAAGTTATTAGTCAGTTACGCATCAATACCGAAAACAGTAATCATCGTTACGATATTATTTTGCTTATTAACGGCTTGCCTGTGGTGCAAATAGAATTAAAAAAACTAGATATTTCGCCACGCAAAGCTATGCAGCAAATAGTGGATTATAAAAACGATAGTGGTAACGGTTATACCAACACACTCATGTGCTTTGTACAATTATTTATTGTAAGCAACAAAACAAACACCTATTACTTTGCTAACAATAAAAACCAACATTTTAGTTTTAATGCTGACGAACAGTTTTTACCCATTTATCAATTGGCAGATGAAAACAACAAAAAAATTACACACCTAGAATCCTTTACCGAAAAATTTCTTACCAAGTGTACCCTTGCCGAAATGATAAGCAAATACATGGTACTGGTACAAAGCGAACAAAAATTGCTCGTTATGCGCCCCTATCAAGTATATGCTGTAAAAGCAATAGTAGATTGTATACACCAAAACCGTGGCAATGGCTATATATGGCACACTACAGGAAGCGGCAAAACGCTTACGTCGTTTAAAACAGCTACATTACTTAAAGACAACCCCGATATTGAAAAATGCCTGTTTGTGGTAGATCGTAAAGACCTTGACCGACAAACTCGCCAAGAATTTAATAAATTTCAGGAGGGCAGTGTTGAAGAAAATACCAATACCGAAACGTTGGTAAACCGTTTACTTTCTGCTGATTATGCTGACAAAGTTATTGTTACTACTATACAAAAACTAGGATTAGCTTTAGATGGCACACATAAGAAAAATTATAAAGAAAGATTAGAACCATTAAGCAAAAAACGCATTGTATTTATATTTGATGAGTGCCACCGTTCGCAATTTGGCGATAACCACAAAGCTATAAAAGAGTTTTTTCCAAACGCTCAATTATTTGGCTTTACAGGTACGCCTATTTTTGATGAAAATGCAACTTACAATATCAGAGAGGGCGAACAGGCATCTTACAAAACCACAGCATCCATTTTTGAAAAACAACTGCACACCTATACCATAACGCACGCCATAGAGGATAAAAATGTGTTGCGCTTTCATATAGATTATTTTAAAGGAAAAGGCACTCAAAAGCCCAAACCAGGAGAACCTATTGCACAACAAGCAATAGTGGAAGCCATTTTGGACAAGCACAATGCCGCAACTAATTCAAAACGATTCAACGCCGTTTTAGCAACAGCTTCAATTAATAATGCAATTGAATTTTATAGACTATTCGCAACAATTCAAAAGAAAAGAAAAGCTGAAAATACTGATTATGTAGCCCTTAATATTGCCTGTGTATTTTCTCCTCCTGCGCAACTAATTGCTAAAGAGGGAGACCAACAAAGCCAGAAAAATGCTGCCGATGTAAAGCAGATGCAAGAGGATTTACAACAAGAAAAATTAGACAATCAAACAAATCCTGAAGAAAAGAAAAAGGCGTTAATAAAAATAATTGCAGACTACAATGTGCAGTTTGAAACAAATCATTCTATAAATGAATTTGACTTGTATTACCAAGATGTACAACTACGCATAAAAGACCAAAAATACACCAACAAAGACTATTCGCACAAAAACAAAATAGACATAACCATAGTGGTAGATATGCTACTAACAGGTTTCGATTCCAAATACCTAAATACCCTATATGTAGATAAAAATCTTAAATACCACGGGTTAATACAAGCGTTTTCCCGCACCAACCGTGTGCTTAACGACACCAAACCTTATGGCAATGTGTTAGATTTTAGGTCGCAACAAGACGCCGTAAACCAAGCTATAGCACTGTTTTCGGGCGAGGATAAAAGCAAAGCAAAAGAAATATGGTTGGTAGACCCAGCTCCTGTAGTTATTGATAAATACCAAAAAGCAGTAGAAGCCATAGGAGTATTTATGCACCAACACAACCTAGTAAGCGAACCGCAAGAGGTATATAACCTTAAGGGAGATGGAGCACGCATAGCATTTGTAAAGAATTTTAAAGAGGTGCAACGCCTTAAAACTCAACTAGACCAATACACAGATTTAGACCCACAACAGCAAGCCAAAATAGAAGCCATACTACCCAAAGAAGCCCTACAAGCATTTAGAAGTTCGTATATAGAAACCGCCAAACAACTAAGAGAAATACAGCAAAAAGAGGGAGACGAAGCCCCCTTAGCAATACAACAATTAGATTTTGAATTTGTGCTATTTGCATCGGCAGTAATTGATTACGACTATATAATGAACCTAATAGCCGAGAGTACACAACAAAAACCTGCCAAACAAAAAATGACCAAAGCACAAGTAATAAGCCTACTAAGTGCCAATGCCAATATGATGGACGAGCAGCAAAATTTAACACAATACATTAATAGTTTGGACTGGAACAGCGGGCAAGACGTACACGCATTAACCAAGGGCTATGCTACTTTTAAAATAGAAAAAAACGAAAAAGAATTAGCTGTTATAGCCCACAAACACGGCTTGCAAACGGCCGACTTAAAAACTTTTGTAGATAACATAATGAGCCGATTGATTTTTGACGGTGAACAACTTACCGACTTGCTAGCGCCACTGCAACTTAGCTGGAAAGAGCGCCGCATAAAAGAACTAGCATTAATGGAAGATCTTGTGCCCCAATTAAAAAAAATAGCCCAAGGGCGCGAAATTAGTGGATTGGCAGCCTACGAATAATAAAGAAGTACCCGCATTTGTAATGTTTTGGTTGTTGCAAAATTATTTTCTGCTTTAACCCTGCAAATACAACAACAGTAATAAAGAAATACTAAAACCCAATAACCCTGTAAATACCAATACCTACAAATGAGTAAAGTAACAAGTAAATTGATACCCCAATTACGCTTTAAAGAATTTAGTAAAGAGGGAAAATGGACAGAGAAAACGTTGGGGGAGGTGTCTTTATATTTTAAAGGTTTTCCTTTCCAATCAAAAGATTACACATCTACAGGTAGGAGAATTGTAAGAGTTTCAGATATGGGGTTTGATTATATTAAAAATGAAACAAGTGCCATATATATAAATGAAGAAAAAGCTGAACAATTTAAAAAATGGGAATTACAAAAAGACGATTTAATAATAACTACCGTAGGATCTAAACCTCCTGTTTACGATTCATTAGTTGGAAGAACTATAGTTGTTAAGTCAGAGAACGAAAATACATTATTAAATCAAAACGCCGTTTGCATAAGATCCAATAAAAAAATTGAGCAAGGTTTTTTAAAAGTGTTGTTTAAAAGAATTGAGTATGTCTCATTTATTAAATCTATTATTCGGGGTAACGCAAATCAAGGTTCAATTGCATTAGAAGATTTATTTAAGTATAAATTCTTTCAACCCAATTTAAAAGAACAAAAAAAAATAGCCTCTTGCTTATCTTCGTTAGATGAATTAATAACTGCACACAACCAAAAGTTAAACGCCCTAAAAGACCACAAAAAAGGGTTAATGCAAAATCTGTTTCCGCAAGCAAGCAAAACAGTGCCTAACTTGCGCTTTAAAGAATTTAGTAAAGAGGGAAAATGGACAGAGAAAACGTTGGGGGAGGTGTCTTTATATTTTAAAGGTTTTCCTTTCCAATCAAAAGATTAC
>JBEBIC010000458.1:0-1250 GCA_040080595.1 Bacteroidia bacterium
CGTTTTGGCGATTTAAGTTTGGATAAAACCAAATGGTTGGTACGTGGCGTGGTTAAAGGCATTGGTAATTATGGTAACGCGTTTGGTATTCCTACAGTAGGAGGCGAAGTGTTTTTTGACGAGTGTTATAACGTAAACCCCTTGGTAAACGCCATGAGCGTGGGTATGGTAAAAGTGGGCGAAACTATTTCGGCTACATCGTATGGTGTGGGTAATCCTGTATATATAGTAGGTTCGGCAACGGGCAAAGACGGTATTCATGGCGCAGCATTTGCAAGTAAAGATATGACCGAAGAGTCGGCCAAAGACTTACCAGCAGTGCAAGTGGGCGATCCTTTTCAAGAAAAATTATTATTGGAAGCTACGCTAGAAGTTATAAAAAGTGGCGCAGTAGTAGGTATGCAAGATATGGGCGCAGCAGGTATTACGTGCAGCACAAGCGAAATGAGTGCTAAAGGCGAACACGGTATGGTTATTTATTTAGATAAAGTACCTACCCGCCAAGCCGATATGAAACCCTTTGAAATACTACTAAGCGAAAGCCAAGAGCGTATGCTTGTAGTGGTTACCAAAGGGCGTGAGCAAGAAGTACAAGCAATATTTGACAAATGGGATTTAAACTGTGCCCGCATAGGCGAGGTTACTGATACTAAGCGTATTCATTTTTATATGAATGATGAATTAGTGGCTGATGTAGATGCCGATAGCCTTGTATTGGGCGGAGGTGCACCAGTATATACCCGCGAGTATAAAGAGCCTGCTTACTTTGCCGAGAATAAAAAATTTGATATAAGCCAAGTAGCTGAACCAACAGATTATAAAGCCGTTGCGGAGCATTTGCTATCGCACGTAAATATAGCTAGCAAACGTTGGGTATATGAGCAGTACGATAGCATGGTGGGTACTATAAACCAAAGCACCAACAAACCAAGCGATGCCGCCATAGTAAACCTTAAAGGTACTAACCGTGCATTGGCATTAACGGTAGATTGTAACAGCCGCTATGTAAATGCTGACCCTGAACAAGGTTGCGCCATAGCAGTAGCCGAAGCCGCACGTAACATAGTGTGTAGCGGTGGACAACCATTGGCAGTTACTAATTGCTTAAATTTTGGTAACCCTTATAACCCTGAAGTGTATTGGCAGTTTGTAGGCGCTATAAAAGGTATGAGCAAAGCCTGCACAATGTTTGATACTCCTGTAACAGGCGGTAACGTTAGTTTTTATAACCAAACGGCTTACCCCGATGG
>JBEBIC010000016.1:0-25154 GCA_040080595.1 Bacteroidia bacterium
GAATAAACGTTATAATGCAACAACCATAATTAGTAATTTAAAATGTTAGTAGCCACTCAAATAACACAATTAAAAAATAATTTACCCTCACACGTAACACTTGTAGCGGTAAGTAAAACAAAACCTATAACATTGTTGCAAGAGGCATATAATGTGGGGCAGCGAGTATTTGGCGAAAACTACATACAAGAAATTGTAGCCAAACAACCTCTTATGCCTACAGATGTAATGTGGCATTTTATAGGACACTTGCAAACCAATAAAGTAAAATACATAGCTCCGTTTATACACACTATACAAAGTGTAGATAGCGAAAAACTATTAGCCGAAATAAATAAGCAAGCACAAAAATGTAATCGTGTTATTACTGTTTTTTTGCAAATGCACATAGCGCAAGAAGAAACTAAATTTGGTTTAAGCTACGCCGAAGCGTCTAATTTACTAGCTAAAGCAAACCACTACCCTCATGTACACATTACAGGCCTAATGGCTATGGGGAGCAACACTACCAACCAAACACAACTACGCAATGAGTTTGCGCAGTTGCATAGTTTTTATACCCAATATACTAACTTACAACAACTGTGTATAGGTATGAGTGCCGATTACGTATTAGCTATTGAATGCGGAAGCACCATGGTACGACTAGGCAGTAGCATATTTGGTAGTAGATAAATTGTTGTGTACCTTATAGCACTATTCAATTTTTTTGGTGTTGCTAAATTACTTACTGTATTGTAATTCTGTTACCACATTACCATTAACCAAATGGTTGGCTACTATTTTTTCTACATCGGCTAACTGTACGTTTTTATAAAAAACACCCTCTGGGTACACCGCTACCATTGGGCCGTGGTCGCATAGGTCTAAGCAACCTGCTTTTTGTGCACGTATTTTTATAGGGAGTTCAGCATTTTTTATTAGTCGTTTAAACTCGCCAACTAAGGCTAATCCTACGCTTTCGCCACAACTTTTTTTATCGCTATTTGGGCGTTCGTGCGTACAAATAAATAAGTGTTTTTCGTATATCATAATAAGTAGATGTTAGTAGCATCAAACGCCCAATCTTAATAAGATTGGGCGTTTGATGTAAGTTTTAGTTTTTAAATTGAGGTATTGTAATTAAGTAATTGCAATTGTTTATGATACCATTTTGTACTCCTAAACTTTTGATATTAAACGTAATTCGTAATTAATAACTATGCGTCTAATTCGCCTGCTATTACGTTCATAGAACTCATAGTAAGTATGGCATCGCTTAGCATACTTCCTTTTATCATTTCGCCATAGGCTTGGTAGTATATAAAGCAAGGGCGACGCATGTGTAGGCGGAATGGTGTACGTCCACCATCGCTTATCATATAGTAACCTAGCTCACCATTGCCCGCTTCTACGCTATGGTATATTTCGCCTTTAGGTATATTTACTTCGCCCATCACTATTTTAAAGTGATAAATTAAGGCTTCCATATTGTTATATACCTCTTCTTTGGCTGGCAATAAAAATTCGGGGACATTGCCCTGAAACTCAGTAGTACCTAAAGCTTTAATTTTGGCTACGGCTTGTGTAATTATTTTCATAGATTCCCACATTTCACCATCACGTACCATAAATCTATCATATACATCGCCTTGTGTTCCTAATGGAATATCAAAATCAAAATCTTCGTACGAACTATAAGGGTTCATTACACGTACATCATAATCTACACCTGCTGCACGTAAGTTAGGGCCCGAAAAACTGTATGCTAACGCACGTTCGGCGCTTATAGCACCACAACCTATGGTTCTATCCATAAATATACGGTTACGTGCCAATAAGCTGTTAAACTCATTAAGTGCTGTTGGATATTCGGCTAAAAAGGCGTCTATTAATTCCCACGTTTTATCTGACCACTGGCGGTCGAAACCTCCAATGCGCCCTATGTTGGTGGTTAATCGTGCGCCGCATATAGCTTCAAAAATATCGTAAATACGCTCTCTCCATTGAAATAAATACGTAAAGCCTGTAAGCGCACCAGTATCTACACCAATTATTGCGTTGCAAATAATATGATCGGATATACGTGCTAATTCCATCACTATTACACGCATGTATTGTACACGTTTAGGAATATCAGCATTGATAAATTTCTCCACCGTTAAGTGCCAGCCTATGTTGTTAATGGGCGATGAGCAATAATTTAAACGGTCGGTAATGGGTGTTATTTGATTGTAAGGACGGTGTTCTGCCAGTTTTTCAAACGCACGATGTATGTACCCAATAGTAGATTCCGACGACATAATAATTTCGCCGTCCATTTGTAATATGTTTTGGAATATACCGTGTGTAGCGGGGTGTGTAGGCCCAAGGTTAAGCGTGGTATATTGTTTTTCTTGCTCAGGATTAGGTATATCCAGTATTTTTTCTGTTGCCATAATTGTTGGTTTTTCTTGCCTCAAAAATAGGACAATATTTTAAGTTTAAACAGGTTTTATTGCACTATAATTTTGGGTAAATTATTACGCTAAATACTTATAGTTTTATCCCTATTACAGTTACGTCATCTACTTGGTCTAAGTTGCCTTTCCAAGCTTCAAAGGCATTGTTTAGCACCATGTGTTGCAGGTTTATTGGTAAGTGGCTGTTTTCTGCAAATAATTCTTTTAGTTTTTTGGTCATAAATTTCTTGCCTTTTTCTCCGCCAAATTGGTCGGGGTAGCCGTCGGTAGTCATATACAAAGTATCGCCTTTATTGGCTTCTACAGTATGTAGTACAAATGGTTGCATGTGTGGGTAATATGCCACTGGTTGCTTATCAGTTTTATATTCGGTAAGGGCTTGCGTTTGTCCGTTTACTATGTATAAACTATTTTGTGCACCTGCATAAGTTATTACAAATTTACCCTCAGCATTAGCTTTTTTGGGTATGGAAAGCAAGGTCATATCCATACCATCTTTACCTCCATTTTCGTCTCTGTTGGGGTTTAGTGCCAATATAATTAAACGACGAAGCTCGTCCAGTATGGCTTCGGGAGTATATAGTTGTTTAGAATGGAAACATTCGTTAAGCATATTAATACCTATCAAACTCATAAACGCCCCAGGAATACCATGCCCTGTACTATCTGCACAGGCTATAAATGTGCGGTCGCTTAGGTGCTGACACCAATAAAAATCGCCACTTACAATGTCTTTGGGTTTAAATAATACAAAGTGTTGTGGTAAGGCTGCGTTCAGTATTTCCTCACTTGCCAAAAAGCCCTCTTGCAGGCGTTTGGCGTAGTTAATACTATCAGTAATGTTTCTATTTTTTTCAGCAATTATTATATTTTGTTCGCCAATTTTAACACTCGCACGGCGTATGTTGTAATACGAGTATAATAAACTAAGTACCACAGCGGCAATAATACTGTACATCCACCACGTGCGCCAAAACGGAGGTTCTATTTCAAACGTATAGCTTAGCGGGGTTGCGTTCCACACACCCTCGCCGTTTTCGGCTTTTAACAAAAATTCGTATTTACCAAATGGTAAGTTGGCATACTCCACTTGTGTTTTTTGGGTTATGGGCAACCATGTTTTATCTAAGCCTTTTAGCATATACTGGTAGCGTACTTTTTGTGGTGTAGTGTGGCTTACCCCTACATAGTTAAACGTTAAATAATTTTTGTTGTAAGGCAATGTTAAGTTTACAGGAATGCCGTAGTTGCTTACGCTATCCACTTCTTCAACGGTTTTCCAATTTATGGTACGACTAAACATGTCTATACTTTTAATGCGTGTAAGCGGTGCTAATACATTAGGGCGGTCGTATTCAGGTTGATAGGTTACTAAACCGTTTTTAGTACCTATAAGTAAGTGTCCGTTATCATCAAACAAAAGTGCTTTAGTACTACATTCGTTTACATCAAAGTGGCGTATTGCATATTTGCCATTACCAAGCGCATGTATTTTATCTAGTCCCTTTTGGAAACCTGCCCATACATCACCTTGCTTATCTATGGCTATAGAATATACATCGTTACTTGTTAAATCATTTTTTTCGGTTATTGTTGTAAATGTTTTGCCATTGTAGCAATATATACCTGCACCTGTAGCTAACCATATATTCCCTTTGGTATCCCCTATTATTTGCTGTATGGGTTTTTGTGTGCAACCATCTTTGGTAGTGTAGTGTTTTGTTGTTTTTCCATCGTAGGTATAAAGCCCGTCGTCTGTGCCTATCCAGTAGGTATTGTGAGAGTCTTGATATATGGTTTTAACAAAAGCTACTTGTATGTTTTCATTTTTAATTATATTTTCATTTACAAGTGTTGCTATCCCTGCTTGTGTTGCTAATAATACTTCGTTTGTTCTACTTATAAATACATCGTTAATAATATTTAATTCGCTCCCGATTTCTTTTGGTTCAATTAACTTGCTTTTTTTATCGTTATAAATGATTAAACCATGACTTGTGCCTAATAAATAATTGCCAGACTTATCTTGTGTAATACTAGATACATCAGGGTTTGATATTAGTTTTTGGGCGATATTTAAACTAAAATATTTTCCATTATCATAAATGCTCAAACCTTGTTTAGTACCTATAAATTTTTTATGCTCACTAATAAACAAACTCATAACTTCATTATGTATTAAGCCGTCTTTTGTGTTGTTTAGTATAAAACTTTCGTTGGAATATTTAGAAACTCCTAACTCATTACTAGCAAACCATAAGTTCTGTTCTCTATCTTCATATACTTTCCAAATATTATCATCTACTAATCCATTTTTACTTGTGTATAATTTAAATGTACTGTTTTGATATTTTAAAACACCTTGCTGACAACCTATCCACAGCGCATTTTGTTTTGTAACAAGTGCTGAAAAATAAGAGGCTTCATTCGCTACGTTTGGTATGCGTATCTCATTTAATTCATTATTATCAATTGTAAATAATCCATTATTTGTTAAAACAAAATGTTTTTTTTCGTATTCTATAATGCCATATATATCATCGCTCCTCAATCCTTGTTTGGTTGTGTAATTTGTTATTAAATCCCCGTCAATTTTATACACTCCTGCACCTAGTGTGCTTACCCAAAGCGTTTGCTTGCTATCTTCGTAGATATTAAAAATAGTTACGTTATTTAAAGCGGTAGAAACATTATAGGATTTACACACTCCGTTAGTAAACGTAGCTATTCCTTGTGCTGTACCTAATAGAACACTATGTTTACTATCTGTAACAATGCAAAATATACGATTGTGAGGCAACCCATTTTCGGTGGTGTAGTTTTTAAATGTTGTACCATTATATACACATAGTCCACCATTAGTGCCTATAAGCACATTGCCCTTAGCGTCTTCGGTAATGCAATATATGGTATTGTCGGGCAAGCCTTGTTTGTCCGTAATATACTCGTAGCTTACGCCATCATATTTAGTTATACCGTCGCCATTGGTGCCAAACCACATTACACCTAGTTTATCTTGATACACTGCAAGTACCTGCGCTTGATTAAGCCCTGTTGCAGGTGTATGGTTAGTAAAGTTGTAGGTTTGTGCCTGTGTGTTTACTGAACATAGGAGAATAGCTATAATGGAATAGATGGCGCTGTTATTTATTAGCGAAGGGGTGTGTCTAAAACAAAACTTACCTCCACATTGCTTTGTAGTTAAGCAATGTAGAGGTAAGGTAATAAAAAAAGAAAAAAGAAGTAGAAACAACAATTGGGTAGTATTAATTTAACTAT
Organism: Bacteroidia bacterium; assembly: GCA_040080595.1. Classification (GTDB taxonomy): domain Bacteria; phylum Bacteroidota; class Bacteroidia; order UBA4408; family UBA4408; genus JACMRI01. The sequence continues at coordinate 5,721 of JBEBIC010000016.1, forward strand.
TGTTCTATTATTTTTACTACTGTGGTAGTATTTCCTGTTGTTAATTTAACAAAATACATTCCCGATGCGTAACCTAAGCGTTGTGCGCTAAAGTCGAAACTGTGTGTTCCTGCTTGTTTTTCGCCTTTGTATATGTTGTGTATTTTAGCGCCTAGTACATTATATACATCTAACGATACATTACCTTGCACTAAGGTATTTACACTAATAAGCGTACTTGCGGTGTAAGGGTTAGGATATACGGTTAGGTTATTTGTTTTAACGGTTGAGCTAGTGTTGTTAAGCGCTGTAACTGTTATTAAACTGCACGCATCAGAATTTATAGAGTCGGACGTTACTGTAAAACCAAACGTTCCTGTACTAGCACCGCTAATAGTAAATTTACAGGTGTCGTACTGATTTAAACCTGGCATATCTGCTATTAATTCATAATCGCCATCGGCTAAGCCACTTATATTAAATGAACCCGAAGCATTTGTTACCGCTTGGCGAGCGGTACTTCCTCCAGGACTTTTCTTAACTCTAATACCAATACCAGGAATTTGTTTTGTTGCTAAAATACCTTTTATACGTGCATTAGTATAATAACCAGAATTTATACTACCCGTAATACTACCTAATCCTGCAGCGGTATCGCCGTACTGTAAGTGTATGTTGTTATTCATACTATTACCTTGTAACGCAAGTGAGTTTATTTCGGTAGCGTGTATCCAATCGGTAGTGTCGCCGTAGTAAGTAATAAGGGCGTGTGGGTAACTTGCACTATCGGGGCGTATAGCCACACGGTAACGGCCATAAGGTATGCTGTCAAAATCATAATGTCCATTAGTGCCTAATGTATCTATAGCTAATATGTCATTTTTAGCAAAGTTAGAACCCTCACGGTATAAGTAAGCTAAACCTTTAGTAACAGGGGTAAGTGTATCTGCTGTTGCATATACTTTACCCGCTATAGAGCCAATATCAACAGGTAATGAATACCAGCCGTTAGTAATATGAGAGCCTCCGCTATGTAATGCTGTATCACCACCTAACCACATTAAATAAGAACTACCAAAAGTATTGTTACGTACAAAATAATAAGAGTAACTCCAATCATTTCTTATGGTATCAACATGATTAAACGCAGTAATAAAAGTATGGGTAAGTTCGCGTACTAATAATACATCAGTAAATGTACCAGCAGGTGTTTTAAGAGTGCCGTATCCATAAGCCTCTAACGTTTTCTTTTTTGACTGGCTAGCAAGACCTCCCGCAGCTTCCATGTAAGAGGTATCTACTCTACTTGAAGTAGTTATTGATGCCGTTGCTGGAGTTAATAATTCTCCTAACGGTAATGTAGGCGATACTACAAAAGGATACTGTGGATTGTAATGATGTATATTTTGTCCACCTACATTATGTACACCATTTGTATCGACTCTAATGTAAGTCCATAAGGAATCTCCAAAATTGTTAATGGGTAATAATGGATTGCGAGGTACTGTAGGCATACGTAGAAAAGTAGCATGCGTAGCTCCTTTACTTATTGCTAAAGCTGAATTTACTACTGCTGGATCACTAATATTATAAGTTTTAATTTGATAAATGGAATCATTTAACGAAAAGGGTGTGTTGGGAATCGTATAATCCCAAATAGCACTAACTCCCCCCATGTGAGGTAATGGCACCTCTACAGTTAGTGCATTGCTTCCAAACGCCCATACTTGCTTAACAGATGTACCCGCAACAGGTAGGTATTTCATGTCCACTATTGGCCCATTGGTTTGCGCATTAGCAATTAAACTAACGGTAAGTAATACTAAGATGTACAATTTTTTCATGATATGTAGTTTTATTTGGTTGATACGTAATTAATAATAGACGAATATACACAATTATGTTTACAAAAATTATTATTGATGAAAATTGTATAAATAAAGTGCGCTAAGTGTACATAGTTGTTTATTTAGTAGTTTTGTAACAGTAAATAAACAACTACAATTAACAAATGAATATATTAATTACAGGTACATCGCGCGGTGTGGGAGAGGCATTGGTAAAACAGTTTGCAACGCACAAACATACGGTAATAGCAATAAGTAGAGGCAAGCAAGCTACGCAAGAAAATGTACATAATCTAACGTTGGATTACACCACGCCACAAGGCTTGGCCGAAATAAGCGCTTATTTAACGGCACACAATTTAACAATAGATGTGCTTATAAATAACGCAGCAACACTCATTAACAAGCCATTTGAAGAAAATACACCTACTGATTTCACTTCAATATTTGCTACGAATGTAAGTGGGCCTTATTTTTTAATACAACATTTAGTTGTAAACAAACTGTTTAGCGCACCAGCTGCGGTGTATAATATTAGCAGTATGGGCGGTTTTCAAGGTAGTTCAAAATTTGCGGGATTGTCGTTGTATAGTATGACTAAAGGCACACTAAGCACTATGACTGAAGTGCTTGCCGAAGAATTAAAAGATAAAAACATAAGTGTAAATGCCTTTGCTTTAGGTTCAGTTGCTACGCAAATGCTTAAAGAGGCTTTTCCTACTTACGAAGCCAATGTAACCGCTAGCGCCATGGCAAACTTTATACATCATTTTGTGGTAAGTAATAATGGCTTGGTTAATGGAAAGATAATTCCTGTGGCTAGTTCAACGCCTTAATTATACAATAGATATCAGTATTGAGGTTTTAGATAATTAGCCAAGGTGGCTGAGCAGAATCAACGCCTTAGTGTTTAATTTTCTTCCAAATACAATGCTAACAAGCCCTCTGGGGCATTTATCTGTATTTGTTTTAATTCTTCGTTAATATCTATAACTATAGCTTGTGGTATAAAAGGTATAAGTATTTCTATGTTAGATGGGTGTATAACGTATAGCAACGGTTGTGGTGCATTGGTATCTAATTCTTTTACTACACCAATGTTTCCAAGGGTTGCGTCTATTACGGCAAAACCTACTAATTCGCCTGCCATGGCTTCCTCTTCGTTTATTTGCACATATTCTTTGGCTACACTACATGTACTGCCTATTAATGATTTTGCTTGCAAGTCGCTGTCAATCCCCATTAGTTTTATAACGTAGGTTTCGCCACTTGCGCTAAGTTGCTCTATTTTGTAGGGAGTTTCGCCATTGGTGTTTTTTAACAAAACGTGTTTAATGGCTTGGGCATTAATCAAAACAACAGAGGAGGGCTTAATTTTAAGCTCTCCTCTGTATCCGTGTAGTTTTGATATATAACCGATTTGTAAAAAATCGTTATTGTTCATTTACAGTTGTTTTTTAGTTGCAATTAATTATGCTTCTGTTTCTCCTTCTGCTTCAGCAGCTGGAGCAGCTTCTTCTTCAGCTACCACTTCTGCAACTGGTGCAGGAGGCGCTAATTTAGCAGCAACTTTAGCAGCAACAGCTTCACGAACTTTAGTTTCGTTTACCGCTGCAGTTTTCTTAACTGTAGCTTTAGCCGTAGCTAAACCTGTAACTTTAGCTTCAATTTTAGCTGTTTTGTCGGCTTGCATTTTTTCAAACTTAGCATCTGCTTGTTCTTGAGTCATTGCGCCTTTAGCTACACCACCTTGTAAGTGATATTTAGCTAATACACCTTTGTACGAGAATATTGCACGAACAGTATCAGTGGGTTGAGCACCTGTACCATACCAGTGTAATGCACGTTCAAACTCAAGGTTGATTGTAGCTGGGTTAGTGTTTGGGTTATACGTCCCAATTTTTTCAATAAAACGTCCATCACGTGGTGCACGACCATCCGCAACTACTAAGTGGAAAAAAGCACTTCCTTTTTTACCATGTCTTTGTAATCTAATCTTTACTGCCATTTTGTTTTAATTTATTTGTGTTATTTAAAATTTAGCTTTGCAAAAGTAAACTTATTTATCAAACTAACAACTCTATGTTAATTCATTTTAAAATTTAATGTCGATTATTGAAATAATAGCAGCGGTATTTGGTGCTGTGGGCGTTTGGCTTGCTGTAAAACAACATATTTGGAACTGGTGGGTATCATTAGTAAGTGTAATTATATACGTGTATATATTTGCGAAAGCCCTATTGTATGCTGATGCTGGTGTGGAAGTAATATACATTCTACTTACATTTTATGGCGTAAGTAACTGGAAAAATGGAACAGACAATACTACTTTAAAAGTAAGTAAAACACCAACATTGCAATTGCTTACTTATGGTGTACTAATTATTTTTTCCACCGTAGGTATAGCACAAGTACTTACTTTGTTGGGGTCAAGTATGCTGTGGCTAGACGCTTTAACCGCAAGTATGAGCCTTGTGGCTACTTATATGATGGCGCGTAAACAGCTAGAGCATTGGTTAATATGGATAGTGGCCGATGGCATATATATATACATATACGTGCAGAAAGATTTGTTACCAACAGCTTTGCTCTCTGTCTTATTTGTACTAATGGCAGTAAAGGGTTATTTAGATTGGCGCAAGGAATTTAGTAAGTAGTTATCATTATATGCCAAGAGATATCTTCGGTAGTACCCACCACTCCCGATTGTATAAACTTAAAACTGGTTGTGGTGCGCTCATAAATTATTGGTGGAGCAACAGCATTGTCTGCCGCAGACCTATCGCAGGATTCGCACACGGGCGTTATTAATACAACATAATTAGTACTGCCTAAACTAGGGAAATTCAGTTGAATTTCGTCTTTCCAACTTGCAACAAGAACTCCAAAAACATACAGACCACCAAAAGGAGTTGCTGATGCAGAAGTAAAAAAACCTGTAATAGGTGGTGCGGCAGGTGCATAACCAAAATCTCCACCATATACAGTGCCTACATAAGTTACACCAGCTTTTTGGTGTACGTTGCCTGTAGCGTCAATAGTTAATGTGTTTTCGGCACCTGTAATTAATGGAACGTTACGTACCCTAAGATTTCCGTTTACATCGAGTGCTGCGGTTGGTAGGTTGGTTGCTATACCTACATTTCCGCCGCTTAATACGCGTACTTGTTCCACATTATTTGTTTTTAGTACTAAGTCTTGCGCATCGGTTGTGCCTAAAAAATTAGTAGCAGGGCTAGTACCTGCGTTACCTGTAAGTTGCCAGCCCCCTCCTTTTAGCGAAGCCCATTTTACACCGTCCCAATAGTAATAACCAGGGGTAACTTCGTTGGGACTTGCGCCTGCAAATACGGTGTTATACACCAACAAACTTACGGCAGGAGCGCTTACAGGATTGGGCAAATTAGCCGCTGATAATGCTACTTGCGGAATTAAAACGCCTTTATCAAACGCTGCTACATCTAGCACAGCCGATGGGTCGGGGTTAGTTTTATTTATACCTACACTTTGTGCAAATGTTGAGGCGTTAAATAACGTAAAGCAAATTAAAAGTATAAAGTATTTCATGGTGATGTTATATTATGTGCGCTCTATTTTGTAAAGATTTATTGGATTGTTACTTGTGTTTATGGGAGTAAGTTGTATTTCAAATATACAATTAATTTTAAACTACACAACTCTATTAAAAGTAGTAGGCAAAATTATTATTGCGTTACATCAATAATTAGCACGTACTTTTGTTTAATAATTAGTTGTATTAATTAAACAAAATAATAGTGGCCAATTTACACAAAGAGCGTATAAATATAGTTTGGTTTAAGCGAGATTTGCGCTTTACCGACCATGCGCCTTTGTATAACGCACAACAACAAGCGTTACCTATATTGTTGTTGTATTGCTTCGAACCATCGGTAATGGCGCACGATGATAGCGACGTCCGCCATTGGCGATTTGTATATGAATCATTGCAAGATATGCAAGGCAAGCTCAATAACTTGCAAGCACAATTGTATATTTTTAATAATGAAGCTATAGATGTGTTTACAACCATTGCAAATAATTATGAAATTAACACCATTTTTTCGCACGAGGAAGTAGGAAATAAACTTACGTTTGATAGAGATATAGTTATGCAACAATTTTGTGCAAATCACAATATTGTATGGAAAGAATATCAACTACATGGAGTGGTGCGCAAATTAAAATCTCGCTTAAAATGGGACAAGCGTTGGTACGATACTATGAGCGAACCACCAGCTATAGTTGCAGAAGATAATTGGAATATACTTGCACTAAACCCTAACGTTTACAGTGCTTGCAAGGGTAATGAGGTATCAACAGAAATTACTACACGCAACAAAAATTTTCAGCAAGGTGGCGAATATTGGGCATGGCGATACATGGATAGTTTTATAACCGAACGCCACGTAAACTATAGTCGTTATATATCTAAGCCTGCACTAAGTCGTAAGGGTTGTAGCCGACTTTCGCCGTATTTAACCTATGGTAATATTAGTATGCGTATGGTGTATCAATATTCAAAACAAAAAAGTAACGAACCTTATGCAAACAAACGTGCTATAACTAATTTTCAATCGCGCTTGCATTGGCATTGCCATTTTATGCAAAAGTTTGAGGACGAATGTAGTATGGAATTTCGCAATGTAAATAGTGCTTATGATGCACTTATAAAATCACGTAACCAAACGTATATAACCGCTTGGCAACAAGGATTAACGGGTGTACCCATCGTTGATGCCTGTATGCGTTGCTTGGTGGCTACTGGCTATATTAACTTTAGAATGCGTGCTATGGTAGTATCGTTTTTTGTGTTTAATTTATGGCAAGATTGGCGTGAGTTACATTTTTTAGCACGTATGTTTTTGGACTATGAACCTGGCATACATTACCCACAGTTGCAAATGCAATCGGGTGTTACAGGCATTAACACTATACGCATTTACAATCCTATAAAAAACTCTGAAGAGCACGACACTGATGGAGTATTTATAAAACAATGGTTGCCTGAGTTAAGCAATATACCTGCAATACAGCTACATGAGCCTTGGAAACTTACTGCTATGGAGCAACAACAATATGGTTGTGTAATAGGCATTGATTATCCGCAACCTATAGTAGATATTGAAACTACACGAAAGTATGCCAGCGACATAGTATGGAGTTTTAGAAAACAAGATGCCGTAAAAACCGAAGGAAAACGTATATTGCAAAAGCATGTAAGTAATATAAATTCAGCATCTTACACACGAAATAACAAAACAAAAAAAGTAATACCTCCCGACCCACAAACAAGTTTAGAAATATAATTACACCCATTATAATCAACTACAATGAAACTAAATTTTAAACAACTTGTACCCTGCATAGTACTACCTTTAGCTATTGGTGCTGTAAGCGGAATAGCTACTGCTACAAGCGTTACCACATGGTTTGTAACGTTAAACAAACCATCGTTTAACCCACCTAATTATTTGTTTGGCCCAGTATGGACAACCTTGTACCTACTTATGGGTGTATCGTTTTACATTATTTTGCAAACACCCAAGCACGTGTGGCTACAACGTGCGCAGTTAATATTTGGAGTGCAATTACTACTTAATTTCTGTTGGAGTTTTTTGTTTTTTAAATTCCATTTGGTGGGTGTAGCTTTTGTAGAAATACTATTTATTTGGTTAAGCATTGTTACTATGATTTTTGTTTTTAGTAAAATAAATAAAACGGCAACACTCCTACAACTACCGTATTTGCTATGGGTTAGTTTTGCTAGTGTGCTTAATGGTGCTATCTGGTTTTTAAATTAAAAGCAATATAAGTATGGCAAACTATGCAGTTGATACCGCATTACTACAGTCCTACTTACCTAAAGATGCCGTTAAAACATTTACAGCTTTGTATCAATGAGTTTATGTACACCCCAAACCATTGTTTTTTTTACTTAACAACTCTTTGAAAGGCTTGTTATTTCTATTATTACAGTGTAATGATAGATTATAAATACACAAAAATTAACTACATTTGCACATCAAAATAAAATACCTATTTAACTATTTTACGCAATGAAAACATCAGTAATTCGCAAGGCACATTTTAATGCTGCGCACCGCTTAAATAATCCTGCATGGGATAGCGAAACCAACAAGCGTGTGTTTGGTAAATGCAACAACGACAAGTATCATGGGCATAATTATAATTTGTTTGTAAAAATTACAGGCGACATTAATCCAGAAACAGGCTATGTATTTGACCTAGGAATATTAAGCGATTTAATAAAACAACATATAGAAGAGCCGTTTGACCACCGCAACCTAAACCTTGATACCGTTGAGTTTAAAGACCTTAACCCTACCGCCGAAAACATTGCATTGGTTATTTACAACAAACTACGTGCACAAATAGACTTAACTTACGACATAAAAATAACACTATACGAAACCGAAAATAATTTTGTAGAGTACCCTGCGTAAGGCTTTTAAAGTAATTTTAACGTTAGTTATTAAAATTCGCAAATTAATTTCTCTAGTAATTATACTCCTGCAAAAGGATAATAGGAGTGCTATTTCACTTTTGGTTTTACCCACTTTTAAATATTGAGCTATCATAACTCGGCGTTCGTATTGTATGTTTGCATTGCAAGAAAACATCTTTTGGGAAAGGTAAGCTACTTTGGTAGAGTATCTTCCCTAAAGATAATTTAATTGTTGCAATTAATTATTGAATCTAGTTAGTTAAGTACTGAAGATAATTGTAAATTCGTGCAATTAAATTTTTAACCACAGCATGAGTACACCTACCGTTGCCTATTACACCTTAGGGTGCAAACTTAATTTTTCCGAAACCTCTACCATTGCGCGTTTGTTTAACGATAGTGGTTACGAAAAAAAAGAATTTAATGAGGGGGCCGATGTATATATAATAAACACTTGCTCCGTAACCGACCACGCCGACCGCAAGTGCAAAAAAGTAGTAGCACAAGCCCTAAAGCACAATCCTCAAGCATTTGTGGCTGTAGTGGGTTGTTATGCACAATTAAAACCTGAGGAAATAGCCACCATACCAGGTGTAGATGTAGTGCTGGGTGCATCAGAAAAATTTGATGTAGTGCAACACATTGAAACTAAAAAACGCACTGAAACTAAAATAGCAGCAGGCGAAATAAAACTCGCCAACACCTTTGTGCCCGCCTATAGCGAGGGAGACCGTACACGTACATTTTTTAAAGTACAAGATGGGTGCGATTATTTTTGTGCATTTTGCACCATACCCTTAGCACGTGGGTTTAGCCGTAGCGAAACCATAGATGTAACTATAGCCAAAGCCAAAGAATTGGAAAACAAAGGCATAAAAGAAGTGGTGCTAACAGGCGTAAACATTGGCGATTTTGGACGACACAATGGCGAACAATTTTTCGATTTAATAAAACGATTCGAAACCGATGTAAACATTGACCGTTACCGCATATCCAGCATTGAACCTAATTTATTAACCGAAGAAATTATAAATTTTGTGGCGCAAAGCAAAAAATTTATGCCACACTTTCATATTCCACTACAATCGGGGTCAAATAAAATATTAAAGCTAATGCGCCGTAGATATGTGCGTGAGCTGTATGCTAGTCGTATTGCGCTTATTAAGCAACGTATGCCCAATGCTTGCATAGGTGTAGATGTGATAGTGGGTTTCCCTAGCGAAACGCACAACGATTTTTTAGAAACCTATAATTTCATAAACGCCCTAGACGTACAGTATTTACACGTGTTTCCGTATAGCGAACGCCCCAATACATCTGCCGCACGCATGAAAGATGTAGTAGTAAACCGTGATAGAACCGAACGTGTAGCGATGCTACAAATATTATCAGAAAAAAAACGCAATGCCTTTTACGAAAGCCAATTAAACAACACATTTAACGTGCTGTTTGAACACGAAAAAAGTGATGGCTTTATGTATGGCTTTACTGATAATTATATAAAAGTAAAAGCCACCTACGATCCTTTATTAGCCAACGAAATAGTACCCTACAAAATTACACAACTCGACACTACCGAAGCTGCCACTACTGGTTATAGTATGGTAGATGTTCTTAGTAAGAAACAAATTTAGTGTAATACAAAAATGAGATATTTATTTTTGGTAGTAACTATTCTTTGGGTAACAATTTCGCCTGGACAAACTTTAGATAAAGGCATTTACAAAGGTCAAAAATTACCTTTTCTAATTTGTTACTTGACATATGCAGATTCAGTAATTGAAGTTGAATATTTCTGTCAAAAAGGCCAACAAATATTTGGACACATTCCTGCTAAAAGAATACAAATAGGCTTTAAAAGTTTTGCCTCAAAACAAACTTTTAAAGCACAAGACGGAAGTATTACTGTACGTTCAAAAGAAGATCGTTTTTTAATAATAAGTAAGGTTACAGGAAAAGTAAGAATGTATAAATCGGAAGATACTCAAACATCAATAATAATATTACGAAATAGAAATAAACTGTTTTCATTTTCGCAAAACCTTTGGAAGGAGCATAGCGTAAAATTAAATTTTGATAATGAAAAATTTTGGGCCAAGCTAAATTCGTATCACCTTGACACATATCTAAGTTTAGATAACGAAAAATTTAATACGAAACTGGACGAAATACGCACTGACTTTAATGAAAATTGTTTGTAATCTCAAGTCTTGCGTCTATTATCTAACATCTATAATCTTATATCTAACGACTAATATCTCTACCCCAATTGCGCACTCTAGAAATAAATGGAACAATAGTAAAACCAGGCAAAGCACAGTGGCTTAACGTAAACACCTATAGCCTTACTGTAGGTGCGGAAGTAGCCATGCCCGCTTATGTTATTAATGCTAAAGCAGATGGCCCAGTAGTGCTATTTACAGCAGGTATGCATGGCGATGAAATTAATGGTATAGAAACACTCCGCCAATTATTACAAAAAAAAGTAGCCCAACATTTACAACGTGGAGCAGTTATAATTATACCTGTGGTAAACACCATTTCGTTTATGTACAAAAGTCGTACATTGCCTGATGGCAAAGATTTAAATAGATGTTTTCCTGGTACTAAAAACGGTTCCTTGGGAGCGCGTATTGCCTACGACATGATGCAAAAAATATTACCATTGATAGATGTAGGTGTTGATTTCCATACAGGAGGTGCGCAAATAAATAACTACCCACACCTACGTTGTAAGTTTGATGAACACGCCAGCGTGGACTTAGCCAAACAGTTTGGCGCACCATTTTTGGTAAACAGCGAGTATCGCGAAAAATCGTTTCGTAAGGAAGCTGCTCGCTTAGGCAAAACCATATTGGTATATGAAGCAGGCGAGAGTTTACGCTTAAATAAACTCGCTATAAAAACAGGTTTGGAAGGTTGCGAACGCCTACTTAAAAACTTGGATATGTTACCGCACGATGCCATAGCACCTTACGAAACCGCCGTATTGCAAACCACCACATGGTTACGTGCAAAAAATGCAGGCTTGTTTAGAACCTACAAAAAGCACGGCGATTATGTAACTATTAACGAAAAAATAGCTGCCGTTACTGATACCTATGGCAAAGAGTATTTTCCTGTATTAGCTACCGTTAATGGATACATTATAGGTGTAAACAATAGCCCTGTGGTAAATGTAGGCGACGCCTTGCTACACGTTGGATGCGTGTAATTTTAATTACAAATGTAGCTTATTTAAAGCCAATTAACAAACCTACAACTCCTTACGCAAACGTGCTACGGGTATATTTAGCATTTCTCGGTATTTGGCTATAGTACGGCGAGCTATATTGTAGCCTTGCGCTTTTAGTACGCTTACTAGGGCTTCGTCGCTTAGGGGTTCGGCTTTGTTTTCGTTGTCTATACTGTTTGATAGTATTTTTTTAACTTCCTTGCTACTTACTTCCTCTCCCTCATCATTAGTTAGCGATTCGCTAAAAAAACTTTTTAGTGCAAACGTACCAAAGTGCGTTTGTATATATTTAGCATTAGATATACGCGAAACAGTAGATATATCCAGGTTAGTAACATCGGCTACATCTTTTAGTATCATTGGCTTTAGCTTTAGTTCATCACCTTCTAAAAAATACTCGTGCTGCTTAGTAAGTATAGTATTCATTACCAATATCATACTTTGGTTGCGTTGGTCTAAGGCATCAATAAACCAATTGGCAGCTTCTATTTTTTGCTTTATAAATGTTACCGCTTCTTTATCTTTATGCTTGCCTTTGCTGTATTGGTTAAGCATATCGTTGTAATCTTTGCTAACTCGCAATGGCACGTGGTTACGGCCATTCAGGCTTAGTTCTAATTTACCATCATTATTATACAAACTAAAATCGGGTGTTATTTGCTCTAAGTTTTTTTGGTTATCCGCCATAGAATTACCAGGCTTAGGGTTCAAGTGTATAATTTCGTTTATAGCAAGTTTAAGTTCTTCGGGCGTAAACTCAAGGTGTTGGGCTATTTTGTCGTAATGTTTTTTTACAAATTCGTCCATCATTTCGCTTACTATTTCGGTAGCTAAGCGTATGCCTTTGGTTCTATTTTCTTTCTTTTTAAGTTGTATAAGCAAGCATTCGCGCAGGTTGCGTGCGCCTATACCTGCGGGGTCAAGGTCTTGTATTTCTATAAGTATTGTTTCTAATTCTTTTTCGGTGGTAGTTATGTTTTGTGTAAATGCTAAGTCATCTACCATAGCCGCCAGTTCTCTACGCATATAGCCATCATCGTCTATGTAGCCTATTATATAATCGGCTATGCGCATTTGTTTATCAGTAAGTTTCTTAAGGTGTAGTTGCTCTGTTAATTGCTCTTGGAACGATATACCACTTGCAAACGGTACGTCTTTGGTATCATTATCAGCACTGCTTTGTATGGTGGTTTTATAACTCGGTATTTCGTCGTCGTCTATGTATTGGTCTAGGTTAAAATCATCACGCTTGTGGTCGTCATCAGCATCGCTGTCGTACTCCTCTTGTGCGTATAAATCGTCGTCGTTATCGTCGTTTTTATCGTCGTCATTTAATCCCTCTTCCAATGCAGGATTCATCTCCAACTCCTCTTTTACACGCTGCTCTAACGATGCCGTAGGCACTTGCAACAGCTTCATTAATTGTATTTGTTGTGGCGATAATTTTTGCTGTAATTTTTGTTGTAACGATTGCTTTAACATTGGGTAGCTATGGTATAATGTAGTGTAAATAAAAAATAATTTTAGTGCTATGAACTTGCTCCAAATGTACTATCATTTTTGTGTTTTGTGTAATTTTGATGTTAGGTTTTGTACCATCTTATATTTTTAGTGTACTTGTAAATGTACAATCAATATTTTTGTTAGATTTAAAGTTATGAAAAACTACATTTTTACATTTTGTATTTTAATCTCTATTTCGTTACAAGCGCAGGTTTCGCCTACTTTTCATGCGGGCAGACGCGCAGCTGTACGTGAACTTATGCCTCCTAATTCGGTGCTCGTAGTATTTGCTGCTGATGTAAAAAACCGTGCTAACGATGTAGATTATCAGTACCATCAAGACCCTAATTTTTATTATCTCACAGGTTTAAACGAACCTAATGCTGTACTTTTATTATTTAAAACCGCACATATTATTGATGATGTTAGTACCAACGAAGCATTGTACGTAAGTCCGCTCAATGCACAAGATGCCCTATGGACAGCAAGCGTATTAGGAGAAGCTAAAGCCACCAAAACCCTTGGTATTACTTGTTTTAACAACACGTATTTTAATCAACTCAACTTAGATACACTTGCTATTAAACGTGTGTTTTGTTTAAATTATGATGATGCACAAACCCCAACTTCGCACTCTCTCAAAACACAATTGCACACACAATTAATTGCTAATAACATAAAGCCCAACAAACAACAACCCAACCTATGGCTTGCAAAGTTGCGCCAACACAAGCTCCCCGAAGAAATAACATTAATCCAAAAAGCAATAGATATAACTGCCACAGGTTTTAATTACTTATACTACAACATAGATTCTACCCATACCGAGCATCAAGCACAGGCCATGGTAGAGTATATGTTTGCCTACAATGGTGCGCAATATCAAGGTTACCCAAGTATATGTGGCGCTGGTAACAATGGCACTGTACTGCACTATACTGCCAATTGCGACTCCGTACCCGCTAAGCAATTATTACTTATTGATGCAGGTGCAGAGTACAATAATTACACTGCCGACATTACACGCACCTTTGCGCCCAATGGAAAATTTACTACCGAACAAAAACTAATATACGAACTTGTACTAAAAGCACAACAAGCAGGCATAGATGCTTGTGTGGCGGGTAATGCCTTTATAGCACCACACCGTGCTGCACAAAACGTAATAGCGCAAGGCTTGTTGGACTTAGGTATAATAAAAAATCGTGCTGATTTTGATACTTATTTTATGCACGGCACATCGCATTACTTAGGGTTAGATGTGCACGATGCCGGTATGTATGGCGCATTGCAAGCCAACGAAGTTATAACCGTAGAACCTGGTATTTATATTAAAAACGGTAGCCCCTGCGATAGCAAATGGTGGGGCATAGCTATTCGTATTGAAGACGACGTACTTATAACCTCCCAAAGCCCAGTAATAATGAGCGCAGCAATACCTAAAGACATAGCTACTATGGAACAATTAGTACAACGTAAAACAATAGCACCAAGCACTTCAAAACATTAAATGAACATACATACATTACCCACATTACTTACACAAGTTGCTCAATGGAAAGCAGCCAACGAAACTATAGTATTTACTAATGGTTGCTTTGATATACTGCATCGTGGGCATATAGATTATTTAAACAAAGCCACACTATTGGGCACTAAACTTATAGTAGCACTCAATACTGATGCTTCAGTAAAACGCTTAGGTAAAGGGGATAGCCGTCCGTTACAAGACGAGCAAAGTCGCTTACATATAATGGAAAGTTTGCGCTGTGTTGATGCCGTACTATTATTTAACGAAGACACTCCACTCTTACTTATACAAGCCATACAGCCCAATGTATTAGTAAAGGGAGGAGATTATGAAATACAAAATATAGTTGGATATACCGATGTAATAACTAACGGTGGCAAGGTACTTACCATACCTTTTTTGGAAGGATATTCTACCACTAGCATCGAACAAAAAATAATAAGTAGTTTTACTCAAAATAAAATATAACCCCACCATTATGCAATTAGCTACACCCATAACATTACAAGAAATAAGCACACTTATTAACGCCACTTACGTAGGCAATGCCAATCATTTAATAACTGGCATTAACGAAATACACATGGTACAACACGGAGATTTAACCTTTGTGGACCACCCAAAATATTACGACAAAGCCCTACAATCGGCGGCTACTACTATTATTATAAATAAAGATGTGCCTTGCCCCGAAGGTAAAGGTTTACTAGTGAGTGATGATCCGTTTAGAGATTATAATATGCTTACGCAAAAATATCGCCCCATACAAACCAGCACCAACAACATAGCCACTACCGCTGTAATAGGTGCAGGCACTGTGTTACGTGCAGGCGTAGTAGTAGGCGAGCATGTAACTATAGGTACTAACTGCACCATACACGGCAATGTAGTTATATACGACCATACAGTAATAGGCAACGATGTAGAAATACATGCCAATGCGGTATTAGGAGCCGATGCGTTTTATTTTAAAAAATATGCCGATAAAGGTTATACCAAAATGTATAGTTGCGGACGAGTAATAATACATGACAATGTAACCATTGGTGCACTTACCACTATTGATAAAGGTGTAAGCGGCGATACCGTAATAGGCGCAGGTACTAAGTTAGATAACCACGTACACATAGGGCACGACACCATAGTAGGAAAAAATGTATTAATGGCTGCACATACTGCTATTGCTGGCGTTACCACTATTGAAGATGATGTAATACTATGGGGGCAAGTAGGTGTAAACAAAGACTTAACCATAGGTAAAGGCGCAATAGTACTGGCCCAAAGCGGTGTAGCTAGTAGTATTGCAGGAGGTAAAACCTACTTTGGTAGCCCCGTACAAGAGGCACGCGAAAAAATGAAAGAGATGGCATTGGTAAAACAACTTCCCTACTACATTGACAAACTACGTGGTTTACTACAATAATACTATTACATTTGTTGTGTAATGAAACTGTTTAAAAACATAGCCATAGTACTCATTGCCACGCTATTATTAGTAATAAATAGTGTGAGCAATATACATGCCTTGTTGCATAACGAACATCAACAAGATGATAAATACAGTTGCCACGACAAGCACTTTGAAACCAAGCATCACCACTGCGAGCTAGATACGTTTACTCTTGCATTTGATGCTCCTATAGCCTTTGTACTAAGGCTTACAGCACCTGTACACTATTATAGTTACAATAGTACTTGTGCGAGTTATACTCCATTAGTTATTCATTATTTGTTTGCGTTAAAAGCTCCACCAGCGTTAGTTTAATTTTATAAAATTAAACTAAACCTATTCGCTTTTAATTTTCAAACCATTAACCAATGAAACACTTTATTAAGTGTATTCTGTTGAGTTTGGCTACATTATTATTTACTACTACTACTCGTGCACAACAGTGTTGTTATACTGTTGATGTGCGTATAAATGATGATGTAAACCACCCCATAGAATATGCAGCAGTGCAACTTACTAACGCTACACAATCGTATGGTGCACAATCGTTACTTAACGGAAAAGCACAATTAGCAAGCGTTGTAGCAGGTACATACACCTTACGTATTCATCATTTGTTGTATGCGGATACTGCTATTATAGTAGTTGTAAGTAAAAATACGGATATAACTATTAAGCTAAACCATAGTAGTACAAACCTACATGAGGTGCATATACACAACGAACGTGAGCCTGTAATAGCTACCCAAAATTATTGGGAGTTAAAAGGGGTGGACTTGCTACAACAACAAGGAAAACCACTTGCCAAAATGCTAGAACGACTCCCAGGCGTAACTACACTAAACACAGGCGCAAGCGTGAGTAAGCCTGTTATTAATGGTTTACATAGCAATAGAGTATTGGTACTTAATAATGGTGTGCGTCAAGAAGGTCAACAATGGGGAGCGGAACACGCGCCCGAAATAGACCCATTTAACGCAGGTAGTGCTACCGTAATAAAAGGTGCTAACGCTATACAATACGGTAGCGATGCCGTGGCTGGTGTAGTACTTATAAGCCCCGCGCCATTGCCCGATAGCATAGGTATAAGTGGTAGTGCGTTACTAAATATCCAAAGTAATGGTAAGCAAATTGTTCCTGCTGTAATGCTACAACAACGCTTTAAACACTTGCCAAACCTAGCGTACAGAGTGCAAGCATCGGGCAAGGAAGCGGGTAATATGAGTACCCCTAATTATATAATGGGTAATACGGGTACTAAGGAATTGAACGGAAGTATATTACTTGAATACAACCACAAGGCACATCATTTAACGTTTAATGCACTTACGTATAATGCGGAGTTAGGTATATTTAGAGGTTCGCACATTGGCAACTTAACCGACCTTAATCGTGCTATAAACAATACTGGCAATGCGGATAGTGCAACGTTTTCGTACTTGATTAATAGACCTAAGCAAACAGTTAATCATACTACGGCAAACATTCATTACAAAACATTGATAGGTAAAGACGGTGTGCTAAATATGCAATATGCCTTCCAAGCCAACTGGCGCAAGGAGTATGATAATCATAACGTGTATGTAAATAATGTGTTGCAAAAAAATGCTCCGCAGTCCGCATTAGAGCTGTTTACACACACTATTGATGCGTCTTACGAATATACAACCGCACGTATTGGTCATGGTAAAGTAGGAGTAAATTATATGAATCAAATAAACAACAACACTGCCCAAAGCCGTGTGTTTATTCCTAATTACCAAAGTAATAACGCAGGGGTATATTACTTGCACTATGCACACATCAACAAATTTAATGTGGAGTTAGGCATACGCCAAGATGTGCGCAACAGCACTACTTACGAGCGCAATAGTAGTAACGCACTATATAGTCGCACACGTGCATTTAATGCAACGTTGGGTAGTGTAGGAGTTTCGTATTATGCTACGAACAACATTAAATTTATTGTAAACAGTGGTTTAGCTTGGCGTGCGCCAAGTCCCAACGAGTTGTATAGCAACGGTTTGCACCATGGTGTAGCGGCTATAGAGTACGGCAACGAAAACTTAAAGGTAGAGCGAGCATTGAACAATTCGTTGGCTATAAATAGTAATTTTTTGGCGCATCGTTTAGCTGTTAATGCAGAAGTGTTTTACAACCACTTTTTTAATTTTATTAACCTCGTGCCTGTACTGCCCGCCACACTTACCATACGTGGCGCATTTCCTACGTTTAAGTTTGAGCAAATGCCTGCGCAACTTTATGGTGCTAATGCGCAAGTAAGTTATATGCTTAATGAACGTGTAAAATGGAGTAGTGTATTTTCATCAGTGCGTGGGTACAATATGCTAAACAACTCATTTTTATTGGGTTTGCCAAGCGATAGGTTGTTGAACGAAATTACTTACACCATTAAAAAAACGGAGCGTAAAAATTATTATGCAGGTATAACACATACATGGGTGGATAAACAAACTCGTGTAAACTATGCTGCTGATTATAGCGCACCTCCATCAGCCTACAACTTGTTGGGGTGCAATGCAACAGCCAATCTTACATTAAAAAACAACAACACATTAACACTGTTGCTTACTGCCAATAACCTACTTAATACCGTGTATAGAGATTATATGAATAGGTTTAAATATTATGCCAATGATATAGGACGCAACGTAAGTGCAACAGTGGTTTTAATATTTTAAAAACTAATTTTTAACCCAACATTTAAACATAAACTAATATGAAAAATTTAATAAAAAACACAGCATTAACAATAGTGGTAGCAACAATAGCATGTACAACTGCATGTAAGAAAAAAGTAGAAGAAACTACTAATCAAGAAGAATTAATAACAACAGTACTACTTAATTTTAGTAATGCCGATACTACCTTTGTTGTGAAGTATGAAGACCTAGACGGCGCTGGTGGCAATGCTCCCACAATAGGCACCATTAATTTAAAAGCAAATAAAACCTATAACGTAAGTTTAGTTATAACTGATGCAAGTAAAACACCCACCATAAACATAAGCGACGAAGTAAAAGCAGAAGGAACTGACCATCAGTTTTTTTATGTGGTAAATACTGCCAACGTAAGTGTAAAAACTACTGATGTAGATGCTAATAATAATCCATTAGGATTACTTAGCACATGGGCTACAACTACTGCTAATACTGGTAGTGTAACACTAACATTAAAACATCAACCTAATATAAAACTAAATGCGCCAGGTAATATAAACGTTGGCGATACAGATATAGAAGCTACGTTTGCAGTTACTATACAGTAGCATTGTTAGTTGAGTGTAAAATACAAGCGGAGTTACTGTATTGGTAGCTCCGCTTTTATTTTTTTCATAAGCATAAAAAATATGTATATATTTAGTATTGAAAATGTGTAAAT
>JBEBIC010000173.1:0-6045 GCA_040080595.1 Bacteroidia bacterium
ATAGAACCACCTGTTTATATAAACTTTTGTTGTAAATTTAACCCATTATTTAATTACAGATAAACACACGAGTTATGCTACTATTTTTGAATTTAGGCGGAGGCGAAATAATTATTATTATGTTGTTTGTACTCATGTTTTTTGGTGCAGATAAAATACCCGAGTTGGCACGAGGATTGGGACGTGGTATGCGTGAGTTTAAAGATGCTGCCAACGAAATACAACGCGAAATAGAAAATGGTTCGAGAGATGTAAAAAAACAAATCTCGCTAGACCAAGACTATGATGAGGTAGTGGAAAAAGTAAAAAAAGACGTTGCCGATAACGCAACAGAAACGCCTACAATAGAAACTATTGAACCACCAAAAGAAGAAATAAAACCAATAACTGTAGGTGGCGTAACTATTGCTCCGCCTAGCGAATCGGTAGCGAGATAATTAATTATAAAAATAAAAAACGAATGAAAAATATTTTTGACCAAAGCGTAAGTAACGAAGTTATAGCACGGATTAATACATTAACGCCAACAACTCCAGCCAAATGGGGGAAAATGACTGCACCGCAAATGTTGGCGCACTGCAATGTTACCTACGAACTGGTATATGATAGCATACACCCAAAACCTAGTTTTTTTATGAAATTTATAATGAAAACCATGGTTAAAAAAACAGTAGTAAACGATGTGCCGTATCCTAAAAATGGACGGACTGGCGATATGTTTATTATAACTGGCGATAAAGATTTTAGCGCAGAAAAAACACGTTTAATAAACTATATAAACAAAGCGCAACAAGATGGTGCAAGTTTTTTTGAAGGTAAAGAATCGGACGGATTTGGAAAACTTACAGCACAAGAATGGAACAATTTGTTTTACAAACATTTAGACCATCATTTAACGCAGTTTGGATATTAATATAAACCCTACTTGCGCTTACTAATCTACATATTCTTATTTTCTTGCGCC
The DNA here is from genome assembly GCA_040080595.1 of Bacteroidia bacterium. GTDB lineage: Bacteria > Bacteroidota > Bacteroidia > UBA4408 > UBA4408 > JACMRI01. The sequence goes on from JBEBIC010000173.1 coordinate 965, forward strand.
TTTAGTGTAGTAACACTAAAGGCGCAAGACTCGTTATTGGTAGCTAACACGGCAGATACATTAGGTGTTAAAAAAGATACGCTGGTAAACAAAGTAGTAGAAAACAATTCAGGACTGGACCATAAGGTAACTTACTCTGCCAAAGATAGTATGGTGTTTGATATCGTTAATCAAAAAATATATTTGTACGGCGCAAGTGAAGTGGTGTATGAACAATTAAAATTAAATGCTGATAGAATAACGCTTGATATAAAAAACAACTTAGTACACGCACAAGGTACAATAGATAGTAGTGGCAAAACCATTGGTAAACCTAAGTTTGAGGAAGGTACTAATAAATTTGATGCCGACTCAATGCTTTATAATTTTGAAACACGCAAAGGACGCATAAGTAACGTAATAACACAAGAGGGTGATGGTTACATACATGGAGCAATAGTAAAAAAATCGCCAAAGGAAGAGTATTATATAGCCGATGGTAAATACACCACCTGCAACAATGCCGAACACCCACACTTTTATATAAAAGCAAGCAAGCTAAAAGTAATACCTGAAGATAAAATTATAACAGGCCCAGCTGACCTATATATACTGGATATACCCACACCGCTTATGGTTCCGTTTGGATTTTTCCCTAACAAAAAAGGACGCAAATCGGGTATTGTAATGCCTAAACCTGGTAACTCGCAAAGCCTTGGTTTTTCTATGAAAGAGGGCGGTTACTATTGGGGAATAAATGACAAGGTGGACTTTGCGTTACTGGGCGATATTTATACACGAGGTAGTTATCGATTATCGGCCGCTAGTAATTATGCGCAACGTTACAAATATAGTGGCAATGTGCGTTTAGATTATTCGGTAACCAAGTTTGGTTTAAAGGGAGATTATGCAAATTACAAAGAACAAAAAAACTATGGTGTACATTGGCGTCATCAACAAGACCCTAAAGCGCACCCTACACGTACGTTTAATGCTGAGGTAAATGCGGTGTCTAACAAGTTTAATACTTTTAATAGAGTTAATGTAGAGGACGTACAACAAAGCTCGTTTAACTCCAACATCAACTATACCAAGCGTTTTGCTAATACACCCTTTTCGTTTTCGGCGTATGCAAGCCAAAGCCAGAGTACGCAAACTAAGTTAGTAAATTTGGTGTTGCCAGGCGCTTCGTTTAATATGAATCAGATAAATCCATTGCGCAAGAAAAATGCGGTGGGTACACCCAAATGGTACGAAAACATAGGCTTGAGTTATAGTGCAAATACGCGTAACGAATTACAGTTTAAAGATACTACGTTTAAATATTTATCTCGCCCAGATACGCTGAAACGCTTACTTAGTACAGGCTTGCAACACACGGCATCATTATCAACCAACTTTAAAGCATTAAAATATTTAAACATACAACCCTCAGTTAATTACACCGAAAACTGGCATTTAAAACAAGTAAACAAAAACATAAATTACATACGCAACGTTGCTAACACCAACGATAGTGCTTACACATTAAAGCAAGATACGAGTTTTGGTTTTTATCAATCGCGAGCTGTAAACGTGGCATTAAGCGCAAGCTCTACGGTGTATGGTATGTATCAGTTTAAGCGAGGTGCTGTAAAAGCCTTACGCCATGTAATGCGCCCATCGTTGAGTTTTAATTACATACCCGTGTTGCGCAAAAATCCATTTTATCAATTAAATAGTATAGGCGTGAATCCTGCGCAAACCATATATTACGACCCTTATTTAGGTGCGTATGCAAGTGCCAACAACAGTACTATTAATCAAGGAAATATACGTTTTTCGTTGGCTAATAATTTTGAAGCAAAAGTAAAATCTAAAAAAGATAGTGCAACAGGCGGTACACGCAAGGCGCAAGTGTTAGATTATTTGGGCTTTGATGCGGCGTACAACGTGTTTGCCGATTCGTTAAACTTGAGCAACATAAACATAAGTGCACGTAATGTGTTTTTTAAAATTATAAATGTAACCAGTACTGCACAGCTTGACCCCTATGGTTACAATGATAGTACAGGCTTGCGTGTAAATAAGTTTCAGTACAGCAAAAACAATCAGCTTACTCGCTTGGCTAATGCTAACCTTAATGTGCAATTTAACTTAAATAGTAAAACCAATACACCTAATAAACCAATAGTAAAAAACGATGCGGAGTTACAAATGATACAGCGAAATCCTTACGATTACGTAGATTTTAGCGTACCTTGGAACATAAGTGTATCGTATAACTTAAACTACAATGAAACCAAAAAACTTTTGTACCGCACACCATTACTAACGCCACTTACTAAAGACTTAACGCAAGCCATACAACTACGTGGCGATGTAAACATAGCACCCAAATGGAAAGTAGGCGTAAGCACAGGTTACGACATTAAAACAAAAGCATTTACCTACACCAACATAGATATATACCGCGACTTGCACTGCTGGGAAATGCGTTTTACTGTAGTACCGTTTGGTCCACAGTTGGGTTATTTTTTAAACATAAATGTAAAATCGAGTACATTACAAGATTTAAAACTATCGCGCCGCCGCAGTTGGTACGACTTGCAATAACAGTAGTTGGTATTAAAATATAAAGACTAAATTTGAACTAATTACAAAAAACTAATCCCATAACAACCAAAAAAAGATGAGCCAAATTCCACCATGCCCTAAATGTAAAAGTGAATATGTATATGAAAGCGACAACCTACTTATATGCCCTGAATGTTTTTACGAATGGAATGCTGAAGATGAAGCGGTAGAAACCGCTGCTAGCAACGAAGTAATAGATAGCAACGGTAATGTGTTAGCCAACGGCGATACTGTAGTAATAATAAAAGATTTGCCTGTAAAAGGATATTCTAAATCGGTAAAAACAGGCACTAAAGTGAAGAATATACGCCTTACCGATGGTAGCGATGGCCATAACATAGATTGCAAAGTAGAGGGTTTTGGCGCACTGGGTTTAAAATCGGAATTTGTACGCAAGGCATAAGCCGTAACTTGTACTGCTAAGCGCAACACATACCCACTATGAAAAAAATAGTATTGTTTAATGTTTTAATGTTGAGCGTTGCGCTTGCTTTTGGGCAAACCAAACAAGAGTTGGATAGCTTAAAACACGTTATTGCCACTTGCAAAAACGATACTAACAAAGTAAATGCGTTACTAGCATTAGCAACAGTATCCAATGATTTTACAAGAGGTGTTTTAATAAATAAAAAGGCATTAGAGCTCGCTCTTAAACTAAACTATACTGTGGGTATAGTAGGTTCTTATAATCAAATTGGCGATGCGTATTGGTATCATTCGGACTATGACAAGGCACAAGAAAATTATTTTAAGGCATATAAAATAAACGATGCTGTAAATAATAAAAAAGCTATGGCGCAATCGTTATACAACATGGGTTGGATATACTGTGTGCAACAGCACGATTACAGCAAAGCACATTATTTATTTAAGTCGTTGCATATTTACCAACAACTGAACGACACCTTAGGTTTAATAAAAATACACAATGCAATAGGTACATTTTATTACAAAACCGACAAGATTAAGTGGGCAGACTCCGCTTTGTTTTATTACAATGCAGGTGTTAAATATGGTAAAATTAAAAGTTTTGATTTAGCTAGTATTTATTGTCATTTGTTTGAAGTGTATTTTGACAAAAAAGAATACGCTCAAGCTATGATTTATAACACCACAGCATTACGTATGTCTAACGATTCTAATGATATTGCTCAATGTATGTTAAATGCGACATTGTGCGACATTGAATTAGGAAAGCCTAAGCAAGCGATAATTATTTTAAACAAATTATATACTTATATTTTAACACATGACTATCCTTACCTAAAACTTAAAACCACAGAGGCTTTAGCTAACGCACACTACAAAGCAAATAACTACAAGGAAAGTGCACTTTATTATAAACAATACGCAACGCTTAATGAGGTTGTTGATAGAAAGGCTTTTGCTGGTAACTTAAACCGATTGCAAGAAAATTATATAGTAGAAAAAAATGACGTTGTAATAAACGCATTACAGCAAAAAAACGAATTAGAACAACTAAAAAATAAGCAACAAAAATACACGTCGTACGGTATTGCTGCTTTAGCGTTAGGTATATTTGCCTTTGCTGTATTTATGTATCGTCAAAATAAACAACGCCAAAAAACTAATTTACAACTTGTAGCTCAAAACACTATTATTGCTCAAAAAAACGAAGAAATACAAAGTAGTATTAAATACGCCAAAGGCATACAACAAGCCTTACTTACCAGCAACGATTACATTACCAAGCATTTGAGCAAGGAGTATTTTATATACTACGAACCCAAAGATATTGTAAGTGGCGATTTTTATTGGGCAGTAGCCAAGCATAATTTATTTTATATAGCCGTAGCCGACTGTACAGGGCACGGTGTACCTGGTGCATTTATGAGTTTGTTAAACATTAATTTTTTAAACGAAAATGTAATAGAACAAGGCATACAATTACCCAACGAAATATTAAACGAACAGCGCAAAGAAATAATACAAGCGCTTAATCCGCAAGGAAACGAAAACTCCAAAGATGGTATGGACTGTGTGTTGTGCGCAATAAATATTAACGAAAACAAGCTGCAATTATCTGCATCAAACAATCCATTGTGGTTGGTACGCAATAACGAATTAATAGAATATAAGGCTGATAAAATGCCTGTAGGAAAATACGACGATAGAGCCAAAGATTTTACATTGCAAGAAATACAATTACAAACAAATGATGTGCTCTATATGTTTACCGATGGCTATGCTGACCAGTTTGGTGGCGAGAAAGGTAAAAAATTTATGTACAAGCAGTTTAAAGCACTTTTATTATCAATAGCACATTTACCTATGGCAGAGCAACAACGCAAACTACAACACACCTTTGAGGCTTGGAAAGGCGATTTGGAACAGGTAGATGATGTATGTGTAATGGGTATTAGAATTTAAGGGTTAATGGACAAAATTGATGCTAGAAAAGGCTAGAGCTTTTGCTATCATTGGGTTACAAAAGATTATGACCTATGATTAAAAAAACTGCTTTT
>JBEBIC010000174.1:0-6064 GCA_040080595.1 Bacteroidia bacterium
GTTTTTATTTGTATTTATATTAACTATATTATCGTTGTAATGCTACACGTTTCACAGTTACATTGTCATTACTTGTAACACGTATCATATACGAACCACTTGCGTAGTTAGCTAAGTTTACACTTAATTTTTCAACACCATTTACATTTTTTACTTTGTTGGTGTATATTACTTGTCCAAAGCTATTTAACACTTCGCATATTACAGCTTGGTTAGTAGCTCCTGCTATTGCAATAGTTACTACGTCCATAGTTGGGTTAGGGTAAGCTACAAAATTAACTGATGCTATTTGTTTAGCTATTGCCACTGGTGGTGTAATAGGTAATATTGTATCTATTTTAATAATGTAATCTTCTGTTTCTCCTGAGCCCATATTTGTACAAGCATCTACCGCTCCATTAGTATTACCTGATAAACGTGAACGTATTCTCAAGCCTGTGTTTCCTAACATTGCTGCCGAAGGCACAGTAAACGATACTGTATTAACTCCTGCTACTGTTGTAGTTGCTACTTGAGTCCACTCTGCAGCTTCAAATGCACCACTGTGGTCATAATCTATCCACATAGAAACTATTGCTCCAGATGTAATACCCACATTCATTGTATAAGTACTATCTATTAATATAGTTCCTGTTGCACTAAATGTAGAGTAGTTAGTAGATACATTACTATTAGTACCTATTGCTACGTTTGCAAACGTTGATGGTGTAATAGATACACTATCAATTGGTGTTCCACCACCACCTAAATTAGCTGAACAATAGCAAGCATAAGTATTAGGATTAGTTTTTATCATTACTACGTTAGTATATACTGGTGCACCTCCGTTACACGAAACTGCTACACGATAATAAATACTATCGCCTGCAGCTAAACCAAAATCAGTAATTGAAAGTAAAGAATCGCCTGTAGCAGTAAAGTTTACATTATCTATTGACGCTTCCCAAACGGTAGTAATACCCATAGCTTGTGTTGTTCCTGCTAATGTAATAGTACTTGCGGTATTGGGGCAAGGAGTTAAATTACTTGCGGTAAGTGTACCTGCTGTAGGTGTACCCGCACAAGGCGTACCTGCTATTATATTTACTATATAATCTTCGGTTTCGCCACCAAACATATTATTACAGGCATTACCTGAACCATTTGTTGACCATGAGTAGTTGCTACGTACTCTCATTCCTGTATTACCTAACGTTGCTGTAGCAGGTATCATTAACGATACTGTGCTAACTGGGCTTGATGAGTTAGTTGCAACTTGTGTCCACTCGCTAGCATCAAAAGTACCACTTTGGTCATAATCAATCCAAACTGATATACTTGATGTTGTGGCCGCTCCTACATTTAATGTATAATTAAGCGATTGCATTAATGATGCTGTAGTAGCACCTGTAGCTGGAAATGATGAATAATTAGGCGAAACATTACTTGTTGTTCCTACCGCTGCATTGTTTAATGTTGTACCTACTATTTGTACACTATCAATAGGTTGGCTACCGCCGCCTAAGTTAGATGAGCAATAGCAAGCAAAGAAGTTAGGATTTGCCAATAATTTAATAACGTTAGTATATACTGGTGCACCTCCGTTACACGAAACTGCTACACGGTAATAAATACTATCGCCTGCGGCTAAACCAAAATCAGTAACTGAGAACGACGAATCGCCAGTTGCTGTATAGGTTAAATTATCTATTGAAGTTTCCCATGATGTAGTAATACCTATTGCCTGTGTTGTACCTGCTAATGTAATAGTACTTGTAGTACCTGGGCATGGCATAGTATTACCAACAGTAAGTGTACCTGCTGTAGGCGTACCTGCACAAGGAATACCTGGGGTAATGTTTATAATATAATCTTCAGTTTCACCATAAGAATAAGTGCCACAAGCTGCTGGAGTACCCGATTCTCTTAATACTATACGTAAGCCTGTTAAGCCTGTTAATGAAGCTCCTGGTATAGATATAGTTCCTGTTAATATATTATTACCTGCACCAGCTGTAGTTGTACCTGTGTATAAATCTTCGCCTGCGTCAAACGAACCACTATGGTCTAAATCTACAAATATGGTAGCTGTACAACCATAGAATGTTGCAGAACTATTAATTTGTGTTATAGTTATTGGATAATTTACTACTTGTTGCGCTTGTATTGGTGCTAAGCCTGTAAAGTCAGTATATAAATTTACTGATGTTGCATTACTTAATGCTGGTGTAGTACTTACGTTATTAGTAAATGAACCAAATTCAAAACCTCCAATATCATCATCAGCAGTATTAGTAGCTGTAGATGTACAGTAGCAAGCAAAGAAGTTAGGGTTAGCTAATATTTTTATTACATTAGTATAAACTGGTGCGCCTCCGTTACACGAAACTGCTACACGGTAATAAATACTATCGCCTGCATTTACACCACCGTCAGTAATTGATATTGAAGAGTCGCCTGTAGCTACCCAACCTGTAGTACCGTTAGCTGATGTTTCCCACACTGTAGTAATACCTACTGCTGCAGTTGTACCTGCTAGGGTAATAGTAGTAGCTATACTTGGGCAAGGTGTAGAATCGCTTACGGTAAGTGTACCTGCTGTAGGTGCTCCTGAACAAGTAACGCCAGCTGTAATGTTAATGATATAATCTTCGGTTTCGCCCCATGTGTATGTACCACATGCACTAGCAACAGTAGATTCGTTAAGTACTACACGTAAGCCAGTTAAGCCAGTTAATGAAGTTGCTGGTATTGTTATTGTACCGCTTAATACGTTTCCTCCTACTAAATTTGTAGTTGTACCTACATATAAATTTTCGCCTGCATCAAAAGAACCGCTGTGGTCTAAATCTACAAAAACAGTTACATCACAAGCATAAGCACCTGCTTGATTAATTTGAGTTATAGTTATTGGATAACTTACTACTTGTTGTGCCTGTATTGGTGCTAAACCTGTATAGTCAGTATAAAGATTAACTGAAGCAGGGTTGTTAGTAGCTGGTGTAGTACTTACATTGTTAGTAAATGAACCAAATTCAAAACCTCCAATATCGTCATCGGCGGTACTTGTAGCGTTAGATGTACAGTAGCAAGCAAAGAAGTTAGGGTTAGCTAATAATTTTATAACGTTAGTATAAACTGGCGCACCTCCGTTACACGAAACTGCAACACGGTAATATATACTATCGCCTGCGTTTACACCACCATCGGTAATTGATATTGATGAGTCGCCTGTAGCCACCCAACCTGTAGTACCGTTAGCTGATGTTTCCCACACTGTAGTAATACCTACTGCTGCTGTTGTACCTGCTAGGGTAATAGTAGTAGCTATACTTGGGCAAGGTGTAGAATCAGTTACAGTAAGCGTACCTGCTGTAGGTGTTCCCGAACAAGTAACACCTGCTGTAATGTTAATGATATAATCTTCTGTCTCGCCCCATGTGTAAGTACCACATGCGTTAGCTAAACCTGTTTCGTTAAGTACTACACGTAAACCTGTTAAGCCTGTTAATGAAGTTGAAGGTATAGAAATGGTTCCGTTTAATACGTTTCCGCCTACTCCTGCTATAGTTGTTCCTACATATACATTTTCGCCTGCATCATACGAACCACTGTGATCTAAATCTATAAATACCGTTACATCACAAGCATAAAAAGAACCACTGTTAATTTGAGTTATTTTTACAGGATAACTTACTACTTGTTGCGCTTGTATGGGTGCTAAACCAGTATAATCAGTATATAAATTTACTGATGTTGGATTACTTAATGCTGGTGTAGTACTAACGTTATTAGTAAACGAACCAAATTCAAAGCCTCCAATATCATCATCAGCAGTATTAGTAGCCGTAGATGAACAGTAGCATGCAAAGAAGTTAGTATTTGCTTTTAATTTGATAATATTAGTATATACAGGTGCGCCTCCATTACATGAAACTGCAACTCGGTAATAAATGCTATCGCCTGAGTTTAAACCACCGTCAGTAATTGATATTGATGAATCGCCTGTAGCTACCCAACCTGTAGTACCGTTAGCAGAAGTTTCCCATGATGTAGTTACACCTACTGCTTGTGTTGTACCAGCTAAGGTAATTGTGCTTGCTGTATAAGGGCATGGTGTAGTATTACCTACAGTAAGTATACCTGCGGTAGGTACACCACTACAAGGAACGCCTGCAACTATTGTTATTTCATAGTCTTCGGTTTCGCCTGAGCCCATATTTGTGCACGCATCCGCTGCTCCATTGGCATTACCAGAAAGTCGAGTACGGATTCTCATTCCTGTATTACCTAAAGCTGATGTAGTAGGTATTGATAGCGCAACTGTATTGTTACCAACTACTGATGTTGTAGCTACTTGTGTCCATTCTGTAGCATCAAATGTACCACTTTGGTCATAATCTATCCAAACTGATACAATTGAACTTGATGGTGTGGCTACTTCCAATGTGTAAGTAATTGCCTGAGATAATGTAGCTGTAGTATTACCCGACGCTGGAAACATAGAATAATTGGCCGACACGTTGCTAGTAGTACCTACTGCAGTTGTGTTACTTAATGTAGTGCCTGTTATTTTAACACTATCAATAGGGGCACTACCGCCACCTAAACCTGAGCTGCAATACTGCGCTTGTGCGCTTCCTGCACTTAATCCTAGGGCTAATAATAGCGCTGCGGAGATGTTTTTGTATATATTTTTCATGACTTTGGTTTTAATTTCTTTTTTGAATAGTAATAATGCAAATATAAAACTAAAATTTCAACTACAAAAAATAATTTTTAGCCTATTAAGTGCATTTACTACCTAATTAGACGTTTGTTATAATTGGTCCTCAATTATTTGCAATCCCTCCTCAAAGGAATGTGGAGCATAGCCTAATTCGTTAATGGCTTTGGTTATTATAAAACCTGTTACTGGTGGGCGTTGGGCGGGTTGTTGTATGCCATGGCTAGTGCTTGGGCTTATTAATTTTTCGTCTAATTTAAAATAGATAGCTACTCGCACGGCAAGTTCATAAATGTTCATAAAATCTTTACCCGAAATATTATATATGCCCACCGCTTTATGTTTTTGGGCTAATGCGCAACCTTGTGCTAAATCTTCGGCGAGGGTTGGTGTGCGTGCTTGGTCGGTTACTACGTTTATTGTTTTATTTTCTTCTAACGATTTTTTAACCCAAAGTACTACATTACTACGGCTCATATTGGGGGTAGTACCATATACGAGTACTGTGCGAAGTATTGCTGCTTTGAGTGTTGAATTTAACACAATATGCTCAGCATCTAACTTAGACTGTGCATAAATACTTAATGGATTGGGTGTTGCCAACTCATCGTAAGGACCAGATGTACCATCAAATATAAAATCGGTAGATAGATGTGTAAAGTGAGTATTGGGTAAATGCTTGGCGCAATATTCTACTAAATACTGTGTACCCAATACATTTATAGCGTGGCATTTTTCGGCACTAAGTTCACATTCATCTACATTAGTCATAGCAGCGGTATGTATAATACTGTTGGGTGCGTACTGCTCCAGTACTTGCGCTACTTGAGTTTGATTGGTAATATCTAAACTACAATATACACTATTAGTGGTATTACCTATATAACGGTTATGCCCCGAACTTGTGGCTACAATACTTACGTTGGTTTGTGTGGCGTAGTAATTTAATAATTTTTGACCTAATAGGCCGTTGCTTCCTGTAATGAGAATGGTGTGCATTTGATGTATAATGTATGTTGTATAATGTAAGGCTTGATTGGGTGGTAACTTATTGATGGTGAATTGTATAATGTATGTTGTAAAGGCTTGACTGGGAGGTAAATTATTGGTGATAAATTAGTTTTGAGCGTAATTCGTAATTTTTAATTCGTAATTAACTTTAGTCTTGTAATAAGATAGACGTAAGTTGCTTAACGGTGGTAGATACTGTGCTTGTGGTGGGTTGCCCACCTGTAGTTTGGCTTATGGTTTTAATATCTGTTTGTGGTTTGTTTTCTATAGTGGCTATTACTTTATTGCCTCTTAGTCCTATTAATCGCCATAGTTCGTGGCGTTCGTTGTCTTGATAGGTAGTAGTGG
>JBEBIC010000175.1:0-6040 GCA_040080595.1 Bacteroidia bacterium
ATAATATACGAAGGGCGCAAAAAAGTAATTATACCCAACATTCACAATTTGTAGTTAAACGTCCTCCGCACGACAGTTTGTTTTTTGTGTTTAAGTTACATTTGAATTACAAACTTTTAAACCAATTAATATTATGAAAAAAATAATTATAGCTACATTAGTACTAAGTACAGTACTGGTAGCGTGTAAGAAAAAAACTACAGAGGGCGTTATTCCAGCAACACCTACAGCATTAGCCGCTGGCGATGTAGTAGTGGCTAAAGCTAACTTTGAAACAAATGTACATACCACCACTGGCGAGGCTAATTTGGTAACTAACAATGGGGTTAAAAAACTAAAGTTTGTAAATTTTAAAACCGACAGCGGGCCTGATTTACGTGTGTATTTATCAAAAGCAAAAGACGCCAAAGATTTTGTTGATTTGGGTAAACTTAAAGCTACAAGTGGCAATATAGAATATGACGTGGCAAGCACTATAAACATTAGCGAATACAAGTATGTAATAATATGGTGCGAAGATTACTCAGTGCTATTTGGTAATGCACATTTACAATAAACACGCCCTTTGACGCAACTAAACAACACCATAAAACTACTTCGTTTTCCGTTTTCATTTTTCTTAATGCCACTGTTTATATTGGCATTAAGTCAAGCGGAAAGCATTAATTATACGCACGCAATAGTGGCATTTATAATTATACATTTGCTCGTGTACCCCTCTAGTAATGGTTATAACAGCTATGTAGATAAAGACGAAACACCCATAGGCGGCTTAGGAAAACCGCCACAGCCCACCCGCCAATTATTTTACATAACAGTAGCAATGGACGTATTGGCATTGCTATTAAGTTACTTGTTTATTAGCGCTTGTTTTATGTGGTGTATATTAGCTTACATACTAGCGTCTCGTGCGTATAGCGCAAAACAAATACGATTAAAAAAATATCCATTGCTTGGAATGCTCACTGTGGTGGTGTTTCAAGGTGGGTTTACATTTTATATGTGCACCTTAGGCATTAGTAATGCTCCGTTTGAATTTACATTTGCACACATGGTGTTATTATGTGCGTGTTCGTTTCAAATAGCAGGGGCATATCCACTTACACAAATATATCAGCACGAAGCCGATTTAAAAGATGGTGTAACCACGCTTAGTTACAACTTAGGTTATAAGGGTACGTTTGTATTTACAGCATGTATGTTTGCTTTGTGTAATGTGTTTTATTATTTGTACTTTGATGCTATGGATAGTTTAAATCAATTTTATGTAGTACAATTATTTTTTGTGCCTATTGTGCTATTCTTTGCGCGCTGGTGTTATCAGGTATTTGCAGATGCTACTAACGCTAATTTTAAAAATACGATGCGTATGAATTTGATAGGTGCTGTGTGTATGAATTTATGTTTTGTAACTTTGTACTTTCTAAACAAGTAACAAAAACAATGAGTTATATAGCCGCCATTACTACCGCAGTACCCAAGTACAAACACGCGCAGGCGGACAACGCATTGTTTTATAGCAACACCACTACTGACGAAAATACCAAACGTAAAATAAAAATAGTAAGCAATAAATCGGGTATTGATACACGTTATTCGGTACTGCCCGATTATAGCAAAACTAATACGGAAGATTTTATATTTTACCCTAAAAACGCAACATTAACGCCTACTCCCTCGCTTACACAACGTATGGCAGTGTATAAAACCGAAGCGTTACAACTGGCATTAACTGCTATACATAAAATAGAAAATTTTAACGCATATAAACACAATATTACCCACATTATAACCGTAACCTGCACAGGTTTATTTGCCCCAGGCTTAGATATTGAATTAATACAAGCACTTAATTTAAAACCAACTACACAACGCAGTAGTATAAATTTTATGGGTTGCAATGCTGCTATACTAGCTTTAAATAGTGCTAATGCAATATGTAACAGTACGCCCAATGCCAATGTATTGGTAGTGTGTGTGGAGTTGTGTACGTTGCATTTTCAAACGGAATATACTGATGATTATATAGTATCCAACACCTTATTTGGCGATGGTTGCGCAGTTACACTTGTATGTACTCAACCGCCTGCATTGCCCTATTTACAAGGACTAAAGATGCAAGCCTTTAATTCGCTAATTATATCCGCAGGCAAAAACGACATGGCGTGGCAATTATCTGAGCAAGGGTTTATAATGAACTTAACATCGTATGTGTCGCAATTGATAAATGGCGAAATGCAAACGTTATTGAACAGTTTAAACATAAATCCTGCAAGCATTGCGCACTGGGCAATACACCCAGGTGGTAAAAAAATAATTGATGATTTTGTAACCGTGTTAGGACTTACGCCACAGCATCTGCAAGCATCTTATGATGTGTTGCGAGAGTACGGGAATATGTCGTCGCCTACGGTGTTATTTGTATTAAAACATATTATTGAAAACAATACAATACCCCAAAACGAAACTATTTTTATGGCTGCATTTGGACCAGGTTTAAGTATTGAAACCCTACAACTACGCTATGTTTAAGCAACGCAGCGCAGCCAAAGAATTGCTTGATGCAGACGATATTCCTGTACACGATTTATATCAAAACCTAAAAGAATTAAATACCATAAATACACTATTGGGTGGTTACGCTATTACATGTAAAGCACTATCAAAAGTGTTAAATAAAAACCAAACCTACACCTTAGTAGATATAGGTTGTGGCGGTGGCGATACGCTTAAATACATAGCTAAATGGGCTGCTAAAAATAAATACAACATACATTTACACGGAATAGATTTAAAACAAACCTGTATAGATTACGCTACTAGCAATGCGCCAAACCCTACTATACACTACGTGTGCGACGATTATAGAAATATACACCAACACGTACCCAATGTAAACATTATACATGCGTGTTTGTTTTGCCACCATTTATCTACCGTACAAATAATAGAATTAATACACTATGCGCAAGCACGCAAAGCAGTATTAATTATAAACGATTTACAACGACATCCTTTGGCGTACTACTCCATTAAGGGTTTAACACGTTTGTTTTCAAAATCGTATTTGGTTAAAAACGATGCGCCACTATCAGTATTACGTGGGTTTAGCACTACCGAATGGAAACAAATAATAGCACAAACCAACGCTGTAAACTACAGCGTACAGTGGCAGTGGGCGTTTAGGCACGCCGTAATAATTTACCCTAATGAGTAACCAAAAAGGATACGATTGTGCCATAATAGGCGGTGGATTAGCGGGTTTGTGCCTTGCTATACAATTGGCGCAACAAGGGCATGGTGTGGTGTTGATAGAAAAAAACACGTATCCGTTTCATAAAGTATGTGGCGAATATGTATCTATGGAAAGTTGGGAGTTTTTAATGCGCTTGGGTTTGCCTTTAGACACACTTAATTTGCCACGCATAACCAACGTACAGGTAACTGCGCAAAACGGCTATACAGCCTCCACAGCACTAGATATGGGGGCATTTGGTATAAGTAGATATACATTAGATTTTGAGTTGAGTAAACTAGCCAAGCAAGCAGGCGTACACGTAATAGAAAACTGCAAAGCAACTGATGTAAAATTAAACAACGAAACCTACTACATAACTACTACGCAAGGCAACTACACAGCCAAACTAACATGTGGAAGTTATGGTAAAATTACGCCTACATTTATTACCAAACCCATTGCTAACAAAGGAAGTTATATAGGTGTAAAGTATCATATAAAAACGAGTTTCCCTACTGATGTTATTGCGCTACACAATTTTAAAAATGGCTATTGTGGCATATCCAAAATTGATAACGACACGTTTTGTCTGTGTTATTTAACCACTACCAAAAACCTGCAAGACAATAACAACGACATAAAATTATTGGAAAAAAATGTGTTGATGCAAAACCCACATTTGTATAAACTGTTTACTGAAGCCACATTCTTGTTTGACAAGCCATTAGCTATAAGTAACATTAGTTTTAATAAAAAAAGCACGTATGTAAACGATGTGTTAATGCTTGGCGATGCAGCAGGAGCAATAGCGCCACTGTGTGGAAATGGTATGAGTATAGGCATGCGTGCTAGCAAACTATTGGCAAATAATATTAACCAATATTTGCAAAACTACATTACAAAGCAACAATTAATAACAAATTATACTACCAAATGGAACGCTAATTTTTCGGCACGGATAAAAATAGGCTATTACCTACAGCATTTGTTTGGTAAGCGTTTTAGCACCTTGTGGAGTTTAAAACTATTGAATAATTTGCCGTTTTTATTTAAGAAAATAGTGAGCTTAACGCATGGAAAGTCGTTTTAAATATATATGTTTAAGTATATTGTTAGTGTTGGCTAATAATAGCTATGCGCAAACCATACATAAGGTTTTTAGTGCAGATTCAGTAACTTATTATTTACAAAACAGTACACCTGTTATTAATAAAAATATACCCGCACAATACCAAAATACTATACGTGTAGCCTTAATGTATTACCCCGAACTAAGTAATGTAAACATAGAATTTAGAGTACGAAAAAGAGTAGCGCCATTGGCCGCACGTCCCACCGTGTGGAGCACATTTGTAAAACCATCAAAGCGAAAATATAAAGTAACTATAAGCAGTAGCACTATAAAATTTTTAACCCCTATACTGCTTCATAACCTTAGTTTTAATGCACAGGTGGGCGTTGTGGGGCACGAACTAAGTCATGTAAGTGAATACAATAGTAAACGTGGTTTGTTTTTTGTGGAATTAGCATTAAAACATGTATCTAAACGTAAAATAGATAGGTTTGAATATGCTACTGATGAGCGCTGTATAAGACATGGCTTGGGTTATCAACTACTGAGTTGGAGTACTGAAGTACGCAATAAATTAACTGTAAATAAATGGGGTGGTTCTAGTAATTTAACTCCTAAGCACGAAAGGTATATGAACCCCGCAACTATTGTAAATACAATGGGGAGGCTCAGTATTTACAATATAAAATAATTTTAAGCGAAAAGAGTAACAAATGAATTACCCCAATGTAATATCGAGAAATTCATTTGATTTAAAACTCTATTGTACGAATTACTTGCTTATAATAATTTAAAAATACAATAACACCTATCTTACCGTCACAACCACCTTTCCTTTTGAGCGTCCTGTTTCAACGTAAGCCAAGGCTTCGTTGGTTTGTTCAAACGGAAATACTTTATCAATAACAGGCTTTATTATTCCTGCTTCAATAAGTTTGGTTATTTCGGCTAATTGTTTGCCTTCGGCACGCATAAATAAAAATTTAAACGACACGCCTAATTTTCCTGCTTTTTTCTTAATTCCTGCGCTTAAAAGTTTGGTAACAAATTTCAAATACCATGGTAACCCCAGTTGAGCTGCAAATTCGGGCGTTGGCGGACCTGTTAAGGAAATAGCTTGCCCTCCTGACTTTAAAACACGAAGCGATTTTTCTAATATTTTATTGTCTTTATTACTGTGCAATACTAAATCGTACTCTTTTAATTTGGTTTCAAAATCTTCAGTGTTGTAATCAATAATGAGGTCAGCACCCAAACTTTTAACTAGCTCTATATTTTTAGCACTTGTAGTTGTAGCTACAAATGCGCCTAAATGTTTGGCTAACTGTATGGCAAACGTACCTACACCGCCTGAACCCGCTTGAACAAAAACCTTTTGTCCTTTTTTAATGTTGGCAGTTTCAACAAGTGCTTGCCACGAAGTTAATCCAACCAAAGGAATGGAAGCGGCCTCTTCCATAGAAAGGTTCTTAGGCTTTAAAGCCACTTCATTTTCGGCAACCGAAATATATTCGGCATACGTTCCCACATTATGATTGCCCGAACTTGCATACACTTCATCTCCAATTTTAAATTTACTCACGTTTGAACCTACTTTGGTTACCACTCCTGCCACATCTCGCCCTAACAAAAAGGGTTGTTTTATGGGTAAAAAAAGTTTGAAATCGCCATTGCGTATAAGTAAATCTATCACATTTACACCTGCCGAATGTATTTGTATTAATACATCG
>JBEBIC010000176.1:0-6018 GCA_040080595.1 Bacteroidia bacterium
ATTTATTACGTAGGCTTCGGCTCCGCTCAGCCACCAAGGCGTGATTAACAAATGGGATAGTTAAATTGAATATACACTATTGATAATTGCTTAACTTCTCTCTTCCCACACTTTACATATTTCTACAATAGCATCAACCGATTTTTGCATATCTTGTATGCTTACCCATTCGTGCTTGCTGTGTATAGCGTGTTCGCCTGCAAATAAGTTGGGGCAAGGCAATCCCATAAACGAAAGACGAGAGCCGTCGGTACCGCCACGTATGCTGTTTTTGTTGGGCGTTAAGCCTATACGTTTAATTGCTTCCTCGGCATAGCCCACTATATTGGGGTGCTTTACTAATACTTCTTTCATGTTGCGGTACTGTTCCTTTATACTAAGTTCAAACGTACTATTAGGATACTTTTTCATTACTTCAATTATGGTATTTTCCAATAATTGTTTGTGTGTAGCCAAATTAGCAGTAACAAAATCACGCAGAATAAAATGCACTTCGCAACGTTCCAACACACCACTAATGCTTGTTGGGTGTACAAAACCCTCCATTCCTTTAGTACCTTCGGGGCTTGCATTGCGTGGTAGTGCAGCTATTATTTCGCCTGCTATTTTCATAGCATTTTCCATTTTATTATAGGCATAACCAGGGTGCGTACTTACGCCGTGTATTATTAATGTAGCACCATCGGCACTAAATGTTTCTTCTTCCAAGTCGCCCACTTCGCCACCATCTAGCGTGTAGCCAAAGTCGGCATTAAGTAATTTTAAATTAGCTTTATCCACGCCACGTCCTATTTCTTCATCGGGCGTAAAAAATAGTTTTACATCGCCATGTTTTATGTGCGGATTATTAATTAAAAAATGTGCTGCGTCCATTATCTCTGCCACGCCCGACTTATCGTCCGACCCCAATAAAGTAAGGCCACTAGCAGTTATAATATCATTGCCTAATTGTTGCAATAGTTGTGGGTGCTTGGTTGTGGTAAGCACTTGTGTAACATCATCGGGCAATACAATGTCTTGCCCTTGGTAGCTGTAGTGTACAATAGGTTTTACGTTAGTTCCGCTACAGTCGGGGGCTGTATCTACATGCGCACAAAAGAATATAGTGGGTACTTTTTTGGTTGTATTGCTTGGTACTGTGGCATATACATAACCATTTTCGTCCAAGTGCGCATCGCTTATGCCCATGGCCGTAAGTTCTTGCACGAGCAGTGTACTCAAGTTTTTTTGTTTGGCAGTGCTGGGGCAAGTTGGGCTGTCGGCATCACTTTGTGTGTCTATTTGTACATAACGCAAAAAGCGTTCGGCTACTGTATATGGGGTATTCATGGTAATTTTATTTGAGATTAATCTATTTATACAAATGCTATAAAACTAAAAAAGACATATACGAGTATATGTCTTTTTTGTAATTTACAAACAATTAAAAAGCTAAAAATTATTTAGCAGCTACAACTGTTTTTTTAGATGCACGTTCGCGGAATTTATCAATACGACCTGCAATGTCTAACATTTTTACTTTACCAGTATAAAATGGGTGACTTTGATTAGAGATTTCCAATTTTACTAATGGATATTCGTTTCCGTCTTCCCATTTGATAGTGTCTTTTGTATCAATACATGATTTTGTTAAAAACGCTGAATCAACAGACATATCTTTAAATACTACTAAACGGTAGTTAGCTGGGTGAGTTTCTTTTTTCATTGTGTTATATAATTCTATTATTTTTTTTAGATTGAGTGCAAATATATAGTTATTTATCTTTTAACACTATCTGTTGGCTAATTATTTTCAATTAATTTTTCAACAGGTTATTTAGTATTGGTAAATAATTATAAGTAAACATTTGATATTAAACGTAATTCGTAATTTTTAATTCGTAATTGACTTACTACTGTTTTACCAATTTGTTGTTCCATGTAGCATTACCTTGTTTCATAATTACGGTATATGTGCCTTGTGCTAACAATTGCACATCAACAGTACTGTAAAAATAACCTTTGTAGCAGTGCATAAGCATTGGTTTTAAGCATTGTTTGCCTTGCGCATCGTATAGTTGTAGTGTAACTTCACCTTCGTTTAGTTGATCGTTTATCAACTGTATATTTACACTTGTGTTGGCAACGGTAGGAAATATAAGTAGTTTGCTGTTGTTGGTTTTTGGTTTGTTTTTAACACTTACTACGTTTAATAAGCTATCCACATTCATATTTTCGTCGCCCGCTTGGTATAAACATACAGTAAGAAACGTTACCATCATTTCATCGGTAGTGTGTTCGCCCGAATATACGTCTATTGGTGGGTTTGATGGATTGGTAGGGTTATTTGTAGTATTGTCATAAGTTGCTTCGCCCCACACGGTATCAGTAACGGCTAATTTTATAGGACGAGGAAACATATACGAATTTTGCCAGTTAAAATCCCAACGAGGTATATTTATATAAGGCGTAGTATCTTGGTTGTGTGTTTGATACACCTTATAGGACTTGCCTATTTTGTGCATGTGTGGGGCTATTGCAAATACCGAAAACGATAAGAAACTAGGCAAAGCGGGAATCAATTTTTTAAATGTGCTATACTGTTTTAAATGTGTAACTGTATTGGCAGGAATAAAAAAGTTTCCGTTTACCATTTGATTATTATTATGAGAAAGCAGCGGTATTGAGTACGCATTACGTGGGCTAGCAGTATTATCACAGTATCCTATATTTATACGTGTGCTGTCTGTTTGTCCTATACTATTGGGTGCATAATGAAACTCTATTAAATAATCGCTATTGGGATATAGCTGTATGCCGATGTTTGGCGGCAAGCTAAAATAGTTTGCTCCAGGTGCCCAACCGCCTATAAATACTGCATCGGGAGCTGGTTGTCCTGTACCATTTGACGCAAAACCTTCGCCAGCATCTTGCAAATCTTTGGCTCTACCTAAGTGTGCCACTGTAGTATCTAAGTAAATAAGTATATGATGTACTATTTGATTATTGCCTGGTACAAATTCTACTTTGTTTAGATACTCTGTAGTGCTTAATCCTGTAGGGAGTACAAAGGTACGGTACTCATCGCCTGTGGCTTGTACCGTATAACTAGGTGTACTTAAAGTAAGACTTGGGTTAGTTAATAAATCGGCTGACGAAAACACAGGTAATTGTGGCGCATTGGCTACATTACCTAAGGGAGTACCATTGTTTATAAAGTCGTTAATTTTAGTAAGTTCGGTAGCGGTTAATACTTTTTCGCCCACAAAGTGCTTGTAATTAGCATCGGGTGGCCAAGGCGGCATACGCAAGCTGTTAATAGAAGATTGAACTGCTAATTTACTACTTACTACTTGGTTATAATCTTCAAAATACAAGCCACTAGTTTCGCCTATACCGCCTTGGCGATGACAACCTGTACATTTGGTATATACAATACTTGCTACATCGTCGCTCCATGTGGCGGTTTGTGCTATTAGTTGTGTAGCCGTTGCTACCAGTACTGTTGCGAGTGTAAAAAGTTTTTTCATAGTAGTAGTATTTTATTTATTTTAAACTAAAGTACATTAAATTATTATGCAGTACACATACAAAGTACATTTATTTTTTATCGTACTTCGCTTCCTGCCTCTACATCAGTATTGGTAGGGGCTACAAAACTTAGTTTGCCTGCATTATTTTCAGCCATTAGTATCATACCTTGGCTTTCAATGCCTTTTATTTTGCGAGGTTCTAGGTTTACCAATATACTTACTTGTTGCCCTATTATATCCTTAGGGTCGTAGCTACCCGCAATGCCCGATACTACTGTGCGTTGGTCAATGCCTGTATCTATTTTTAATTTTAATAACTTGTCGGTTTTAGGTACACGTTCGGCTTCTAGTATTGTGCCTATACGTATGTCTAATTTACTAAAATCGTCAAAGGTAATATTGGGTTTTGCAGGTGCTATTACTTTAGTAGCTATGGCTATAGCCTCGGCTTTAGCTTTTAGTTTTTGCACTTGTAGTTCTATTTGTGCGTCTTCTATTTTGTTAAATAATAACCCAGTATTAGTTATGACATGCCCTGTGGCTAAGTTATTGGTTTGTTTTGCTAAATGCCATGCAGTACCATCAAAACCTAACATTTTTTTGAGTTGTAATGCACTAAATGGTAAAAAAGGTTCCCAAGCAATACTCAAACTAGCACACAATTGCAACGAAATATTCATAATCGTTTTTACACGATTTTCATCTGTCTTTATTAATTTCCACGGTTCATTATCCGCCAAATATTTATTACCCAAACGTGCCAAGTTTAGTGCTTCGGCCATAGCCTCACGCATACGATAGCCCTCAATAGCTTGTTCTATGCGGGTTACAATAGCTTCTATAGATTGTAATACTATTAAATCTTCCTTAGTATAATCAGTAGCTTCGGGTACTTTACTGTCAAAATATTTCTCGGTAAGTACTACAGTACGGTTTACAAAATTACCAAATATGGCTACTAATTCGTTGTTGGTTTTTGCCTGAAAATCTTTCCACGTAAACTCACTATCTTTAGTTTCGGGCAATATGCTCATCAATGTAAAACGTAGCAAATCGGGCTGATTAGGAAAATCGTGCAGGTACTCGTGCATCTCAATACTCCAACCACGGCTTGTGCTCATTTTGTCGCCCTCCAAGTTCATAAACTCGTTGCCTGGTACATCTTGTGGCAATATATAATCGCCGTGAGCGTGCAACATAGCTGGGAATATTATGCAATGAAACACAATATTATCCTTGCCTATAAAGTGTACTAGCTTGCTATCAGGGCTTTGCCAGTAATCTTTCCAGTTTTTATTATTATCAATAGCCCATTGTTTGGTTGCGCTAATGTAGCCAATAGGCGCGTCAAACCATACGTACAGCACTTTGCCCTCGGCGTCTTTTACGGGTACTTTTATACCCCAATCTAAATCGCGAGTTACGGCACGTGGCAAAAGTCCGCCATCTATCCAACTTTTGCATTGCCCATATACGTTGCTTTTCCAGTCGTTTTTATGTCCTTCCAAAATCCATTCTCTCAAAAACGGTTCGTATTTATCTAATGGCAAATACCAATGTTTTGTACTGCGCATTACTGGAATTTCGTTGGTTAATGTTGATTTTGGGTTTATTAATTCTAATGGGCTAAGGCTCTTACCACACTTTTCGCATTGGTCGCCATAAGCATGGTCGTGCCCACAATTGGGGCAAGTGCCGTATATGTAGCGGTCGGCCAAAAATGCTTCGGCTTTAGCGTCGTAATATTGCTCCGAAACCTCTTCGGTAAGTAAGCCTCTATCATTCAAATTAGTAAAAAAATCTTGCGCCGTTTGGTGGTGCAATGGCGAACTGGTACGGTGAAATATATCAAATGAAATACCCAATTCTTCAAACGAATTTTTGTTTAACTCGTGGTATTTGTCAATAATAGTTTGGGGCGTGGTACCTTCTTTCATTGCTTGGTTGGCAATGGCAGTACCGTGTTCGTCGCTACCGCATACAAATACTACATCGCGTTGTTGCGCGCGCAGGTAACGTGCATATACATCGGCAGGTAAGTAGGCGCCCGCAAGGTGGCCAATATGTTTGGGGCCGTTAGCGTAAGGCAAAGCGGCAGTAAGGGTATAGCGTTTAAATTGTTGAGCCATGGTGTGTTTTTATTTAGAGTTGCGAAGTTAAGAGTAATTACGAATTAAAAATTATGAATTGCGTTTAAAACTTTACAAATAGAATGCTGTGTGTAGCAAATAGTAGTAATGTTGAGTTTTTATTGTGAGTGTTGGGGATTGTGGTTAGCTTTGTTATGTTTATTAAACTCAACAACATTTAGTACATTTTAAAATTTTAATACCATGAAAGCTCAACCAATATACATAGTACACCCGCAAAGTCCCGACCAAATAAGTGCGTTTGAAGCGGTAATGAATTTGTTGAAAATACAGTTTGAAAAAGCTACCAAAGACAAACCGTACAACACGGAATACGTAGCTATGATAAAGCAAGCCGACAAAGACATTAAAAACGG